>CALMXW010000108.1 GCA_937871115.1 uncultured bacterium | reverse complement strand
GTCGTTATGGCCGGTTTGAACAGCGCCCGACAGAAGGGAAGAGATGCAAAACGTTTAGCAGATGTTAAGAATGTACAGGCGGCTCTTGAATTGCACACTGACACTTGTGGTGGATATCCAGGAACCCCGAGTGGTGCTGCAGCAGCTGTTGAATCAAATACCAATGGTATGATCCTCAATACCGCAGCAACCCTCGACTCTACAGCCTGCGCTACGAACTTCTCGACATATATGAACCGATTGCCAACGAACCCTACTCCAGCAGCTACCGGTGCTGCCGATTATCGATACTGTAGCGCAGCCACCACTCCGGTCACTGGCGCACCTACCTGTATCGTTTCTGCAGCGAATGCAGCCACAGCAGCAAGCTACGGAATCTTCTTCGGACTCGAAGCAGCCTCAGGCTCGCTCCCAGGAGGTATAATCTTCGCTACACCGAGCGGTGTCCGACCGTAATAGAATAGAAATAGATTTATCTAACAAAATCCCCTATTGGGGGATTTTGTTTTTATCCACACCGCATTTTATTATTCCCATTAAAAATATATAATGAGAATATGAACAACAGAACTAAAAGCACAAAAGGTTTTACCTTGATCGAACTTCTCGTCGTTATTGCTATTATTGCCATCCTCTCAACCGTCGTTATGGCCGGTTTGAACAGCGCCCGACAGAAGGGAAGAGATGCAAAACGTTTAGCAGATGTTAAGAATGTACAAGTAGCCCTTGAGCTTCAGACTGACACTTGTGGTGGATATCCAGGAACCCCGAGTGGTGCTGCAGCAGCAGTACTAAGTAATACCAATGGTATGATCCTCAACACCGCAGCAAGTCTCAACTCTACAGCCTGCGCTACGAACTTCTCGACGCACATGAACCGATTACCAACGAACCCTACTCCAGCAGCTACCGGTGCTGCCGATTATCGTTACTGCGGAGCAGCCACCACTCCAACCACTGGTGCACCCACGTGTATCGTCTCTGCAGCCAATGCTGGCACTACTGCAAGCTACGGAATCTTCTTCGGACTCGAAGCAGCTTCCGGCTCGCTCCCAGGAGGTATAATCTTCGCTACACCGAGCGGTGTCCGACCGTAAAGTATTTTAATTCTCCCAGTTAGTTTCCGAGTGGATTCTTGGGAATTTCTTTGAGGATTCCTACTCGAAGAAGGTCATCAAAAGATTTCGCATCTTGGCCTGTTTTGTTTTTGTATTCTAATTTCGCTCCGTCAAGAGTTTCTAAGTAGTTTATATATTCAACGTAGGTCTCTGCTCTTACTCGGAGTCCTTCGTCTTTTGAATTTTCGGCAATGGCCTGCCAGATTTGCTTCATCTCGGTGCGATCATTTTTTCCTGTCCCATAATTTGCCGCCACCTTCACAATATTTTCGGGTGCACCAGGAGTAGATGCGGCGAGGTTGAAGTATTTTGCTGCATTCGTGCGGTCTTTAAAGGTCATGTGATAGGCAGTCGCCAGGTAATAGGGGATACGCCAGTCAGACTCGGCGTTTTTTATACCCTGCTCTCCCACTTCGATAGCATATTTTCCGTTCCTTTCTTTTTCTTCTGGAGTGGTGCCGAGGTTTGGGAGCATGATAGTGCCGAAGGCGTACGGGTAGCTCCACTTTGGATCGAGTGCGTTTACGAGCTGTATACCTGCGGCAAGGTTTTCATACCCAGTAATCCACGTGTATACATCTTGGGTGATTCGTACCCACAGGAGAGAGGCCAAGGCAGAATGAAGGCCGAGGTCGAGAGTTTTAAGCACTGGGGCGGGTACAGCAGAGAGTGGGACATCGGGGCGCTCTGTCTCTACTCGCGCATATTCGTACTGAGACACGAGTGTCCCCAGGATGAGAAAGGAGATAATGCCGAGGGTAAAAGTATTCTTCTGCATAGGTCAGTGAATTAGAGTTCGCTCTTCTTAAATATGAGCGCCGCAAAGACGAGGAAAAGTCCGCTAGCGAAAATGCCATACAAAATCGTCGTAGTAATCTCCATGGGAGAGAGGGCGAAGTTGTAGAGAATGTCGTTTCGAATGTTGAATTTCTCAAGGTTGGGGAAGATGTAAGAAAGCACCGTTACAAATTTCTGTAGTACCACCCCGCTCTTTGCCACAGAATGTTCAAGAAGCGTGAATGAATGTCCAAAAAAGAGAAATACCAAAGCCGCCATGATGGCAATGATTGGCCGAAGGAACGTGGAAAAGAAGAGTGTGATAGCGATAAACAGCATACTCTCGAGAAGCTGGAAAAAGATTGCCAAAAGTGCAGCGGAGTCGAAGAGGTGATTCCCCCAATACACGGTACCCAAATAGGCGAGAGCAAGAATAAGTGTTGAGAGGAAAATACTTCCCAAGAGCCCGAGGAATTTTCCCAAAATAACCCCCTCTCGAGAGATGGGCCGAGACAGGACGAAGTAGAGGGTCTTTTTGTCGATCTCTTTTGCGAGGAGTGATGCGCCGAGGAATATCGTAATGATCATCCCGAAAAGATACATGCCACCGAGGCCGATACTTCGCATGACACGCTCGTCTTCTCCGAGTGATGCGGCAGAGAGAAAGAAAATAAAAATCATTAAAAAGATAGCAAAACCCAAGATGCCGTAGAGGATACGGTCTCGAATGCTTTCTTTAAAAGTATTTTTTGCTAAAAGGAGTATGTTTTTCATGCTTGTTTTTCAACCATCTCTACAAAGCGCTCTTCGAGAGGTTTGCCGTTGCAAAACTCTTGCGTCGGGCCAAAGTAGAGAAGTTTTCCATGGTGAATAATGCCGACCTCGTCACAGATCTCTTCCGCATCAAAAAGGATGTGAGAACTGAAGAATATCGTCTTACCTTCACGCTTCTTTTTCTTTACGAGATCCTTGAGTGATTTGCGCCCGAGCGGGTCGAGGCCGTCGAGGGGCTCGTCGAGAAAAATATATTCTGGGTCGTGTACGATGGCCTGCGCAAAGCCGAGTCTTTGGCGCATTCCTTTTGAATAGGTGCGTATAGGCCGGTCTTTTGCGTCTTCAAGCCCCATCTCTTTGAGGGTAGTATTGCAGAGTTTTTTTATTTCATCTGATGGGGTACTTGCGAGCGAGAGGGAAGCGCAAAGCTCGAGAAATTCAAAGCCGGTGAGGTATTCGTAAAAAGAGGGGGTCTCAGGAAGAAAACCAATCAGCTTTCTTGTGTCCGTGTCGGCAGGGTGACCTCCTTTGATTTTTATTTCTCCGCTTGTGGGCGTGAGGAGCCCAGTGAGCATCTTGAGGGTGGTGGTCTTTC
Source organism: uncultured bacterium (assembly GCA_937871115.1). Taxonomy (GTDB): domain Bacteria; phylum Patescibacteriota; class Minisyncoccia; order Phycocordibacterales; family CAIJYI01; genus CALMXW01. The sequence continues at coordinate 4,951 of CALMXW010000108.1, read as the reverse complement.
CCGCGCCATTTGCCCCCAAGAATCCAAAGATGTGTCCTTGGGGTATCGAGAAAGTAAGGTCGTCTACGACAGAAAAGCCACCGTATTCTTTGTGAATATTTTTTACTTCTATCATAGCTCTAGTGTACTTATATACGACTATTGTACAACTGTGTAATTTCCGCAGGGGTAAGAACACGATTATAGATTCGGATTTGATCAAGAGTGCCGTTCGTATTTTTCCAGAAGCTATTGAGCGCATTACCTATACGGACCGGATTTGCTCCAAAAGACCATGCCCCACTCGGTGTGCCTGATGTGACAAGGGCGCCGTCGAGGTAAAGACTTGCTGTACTCTGTCCGTCAAAAGTAAGGACAAAGTGATGCCACGCTCCGTTGTTGAGGACTCCTCCTCCGCCAATATCGAGTACTGCGGCACCACCACAGCCAGGAGCGTGAATCGTCGCTCGTAAGTCACTCCCTGCACCGCCACTTCCGTTGGCTGTGTATAGGGTGATACCACTGCATGTTCCTGAGGCGTCGGCACGAGACATAATACTTACGAGGTTTACCGCTTGAGTGGTTTTGATCCATCCAGACCATGTGCCCACTGTCGCATTGTAGTTGGTAGAGTTCGGTACGTTGATATAGTCGTCTACTCCATCAAATTGAATAGCACTTCCGCTCACTCCAGCGCTCACTATCCAAATGGGACTGTTCGTGAGTGTGCCATCGTTGTTGTTCCCCGGGGAGGTGTCGTTTGCTGTTACTCCCGAAGCTTCGTCAAATGGCCAATATCCTACAAGTCCCGACTCAAGATTGCCGCTACCCACTGGAAGTCCTACCCAACCTTCCCACCGTGTTCTCTCTATGGTGCTTCCTGTACCACTGCAACTATTTTTTCCTGTTGCGACGACTGCCATGTCGCAGAGTTTAGAATCATTAGCATTTTGTGCTACATCTACGCGCACATCAGCGCAAGTGCCGTTTGAAAAACCGGTTAGGGTGAAGTTATAAGTATATGTTCCGCACGTAGTGGCACCGCTACTGCGTCCTGCGGAAAAATTTGAGCCAACACCGCAATTATACTGAGTTGCTGGTGCCGTAGTATTGAAAGCCCCTTTCTTCTCCTGATAGTATCGTACGCACTCTATGGCGGTGTCGGCGGCGTAAAAAGCTTTTAGTGATTCAACCTCATCTCCCGATGCTCGAAGTTCGTTTACAGAAGAATTGAGTATTGTTCCGAACACGACCAAAAGGACACTCATAAAGAGAAGAGTATAAATAAGAATAAAACCAGATGTGGCAGTTTGCTTTGCTTTGCTTTGTGTCCGTGCGTTCATAGGATAATAATTTTTACTGCTCTCCCGTCTTACCTCCACCCAAACCAGGATCAGTGTTTCCGCTTCCATTTCCACCGCTCGTTGGGCGGGTGGTTCGAGTACCACTTGGTGCGGGACATGTCCATGGGGTTTTGTTTAATGTGACGTACATAATAGGAGAGTAGGAACCGCATACTCCCGTTATATCTGGACTGCCAACAGTACAGACTCCTACCGCTGAATGGTTATGGAGACGAAGACGATATCCGTAGGTTTTACCGGCATCACTCTGGTGGTTGAGGTCGGAGAAAGTGTAAAACTTTGAAGAGTCTACTTCGCCACCCGGGTAGTCTTCAAGAGGAACAAATCCACTGTTGCAGCCCACTCCAAAACAGCGTTCGACGTGCATTGAGTACTTTGCATCATCGAGCCATCCGCCAGTCACGTTGTAATCCGGGGAAGCAGTCCAGTAGCAGGCTTGAGCGAGCCAGAGCCATTGCGGGGTAGGGAGTGAAGCACCAAGTGCTGACTGGTCTTGAATGAATCGGGGAGTGAAGCTTGAAGAAATAGAAAAACTTTGTCGCCGACCTTTCAAATCAATATATCCCTGCAGGGCCACAGTAACAGTGACTTGGTTTACGGTGTCAACATTATTTACTGTGTAATACTGCATGCTTTGAACTTTAATACTATCTGAGAGTATTTTTTCGTCACACGAAGCTGGTACGGGGCGACTGGCACACCTCCCAAATGTTTTCTGCTCTCTCTTGTATATTGTCTGTTGGACAGCGTTAAAAGTATAAGTTATCTCTTTCTCTGGGGTGTCTGGGCGTACTCGGGTGACAAAGGTCATGGGTTTTACCGAAGCATTACAACCACCAGCACATCCCGTTTCGAGTGCGACCACCCATGTCATCTCTCTCCCGAGAGTGTCGAGCAGGTTTCGGAGCTCACTCTGAACATCTTCTTTCTGTTTGGCTATTTCCCTCCCTCGAGAGAGTGAAAGGACAATGCTTGCAGTAAAAACAGAGATGATGGTAAAGAGAGCGACTGTCACTAGTATCTCAAGGAGGGTAAACCCTTTTTTCTCTTGATTCTTTTTGGATAGGTAGTTCATGGTTTTGGTGCTGTGTGATTATGGTTGAGTATTAAAAAGAATTTTTTGAAGAGTAACACTTTGCGCGTGGCCCTCACGGTCTATCCACGTAACGACAGATTTTACATCGAGTTTCTCAGCATCTATACGGGTGACGTCGATTTTTCGATGCGGACTGCTCTGAATGTTACTATTACTTGGATTGCTACAGTAAATAAATCTATTGAAGTTTGCGTTGTCGTAACAGATGGTACTCCTGGTGGTGAATTGGGGATTTGTTTGACTCGTGAGCTGGTGAGTTCCATTCCCGCCAGCAAGCAGCTTGATAGGACTCGAAGCATCTATCTCAAAGTAGTGGTTGTTGAGCGGCACCAAGCCATCTTGCCAGTTTGTTGCGTCCGTACAAGTAGATGCATTGTCGAGGCAGAGAACGTTATTATTTCTTTTGCTTATGAAAAGCTCCATGCCTTCTTGTGCGATTTTTATTGCCGTGTATTTCCTTTCCGAGCTATCGAGAGCGCGGAGTGAAAAGTGTACGGCATCGATAAAGAGGACGAGTGTCGTACTTAAGAGCGCGATGGAAACGATGGTCTCCAAAAGAGTGAAGCCAGCGCGAAGTTTTTTGGAGTTTTTTAGTTTTTCTCTCGTGAGCATGTTCTTCTATTTGAGTGTTATCAAGCCATTGTTGCCAAAGGTGAGTGTTTTTTTGAATTTACCACCACTGTCGCCAATGTCCACTTCTGCCGTTCCATTCTCGAGAACATTTGCGGCACCATTGGCTGTTGATATCCAGACGGTTGGTTCTGGCCGGACGAATTCAATATACAGTTTTCCGCTCGGGGATGCTGCGCCGCTGACCCGCAATGCTCGGACCTGTATAGGGGATTGGAGAGTGAATGTTTTCACAAAGCCGTTCCCGCCTGCGCAATTTGTGCCGGCAGCGCTGTAGGTGAAGTTGTCGTTATTATTGAGCTTTTCGTCGCCATTGTCATCAGAAAGACAGTCAGCGTATATGATGATCTGGCTTGGGGTGGCGGTGTCGAAGTAGAGTCCATAGTTAGGGAAGAGGCCCGTTGTACCCAGCTCTTTCACGGCGAGTGATCTTTGTCGAGTTTCTTTTATCAAAGTAAGCGTGTCTTCCGATATTGCACTTGTTTTAGTCCCAGCGCCGAAGGAGGAAAAATTTATACTTACAGAGAGAGTGATGACGACAATAATACCAATCACAACAATCATCTCAAGGATCGAGAATCCTCGCTTGTCTTTCTTGTTGCTTCTCATGTAAACATTATACTCTATTTTATAAGCCTCAACACAAAAATTTCTGTTGATAAACGAGAGGATTAAATATAGAATAAGTGCATGGAATTTACCGTCTATCTATTTGTTTTTGCCTTCGGCGCTATTGTTGGGAGTTTTTTGAACGTAGTGGCCCTACGATATAACACTTCGATCACCATCCTCGGAAGATCTTTTTGTTTCTCCTGTTCTCGGCAGCTTACCTGGCGCGACCTTTTTCCCATTGTGAGTTTCTTGGTCCTGCGTGGAAAGTGTCGTTCGTGTAAAGTAAAAATCTCCTGGCAGTATCCGGCGGTGGAGCTTCTCACGGGCATTGTTTTTTCTCTCGCATTTTGGAAGCTCGGTGGTGTCGCGATGTTTGCGCTCTCCGACACCGCAGTGAAGCTTTTTCTCGGGGAGCTCCTTTTTACCTGGGGAGTGTTTTCCCTCCTCATTGTCATCGTTGCGTACGACGTGAAGCATAAAATTATTCCCGACATGCTCGCGTACATGTTTGCCGCACTCGGCTTTGCGCGGCTCGGTTTCGATTATGCTTTTTTCCCTGGGGCAATTCCTCCAAACGCTTGGGACTTCCTCGCGGGGCCAATCCTCGCAGCTCCGCTCGCTCTTCTCTGGCTGGTGTCACGCGGACGGTGGATCGGACTCGGTGATGCGAAACTCACACTCGGTATCGGGTGGTTCCTCGGACTCTCGGCTGGGCTCGACGCACTTCTCCTCGGATTTTGGATCGGGGCGGTGTTTGGGATTTTGCTTCTCGCTCTCTCTACTCTGGGACAGTCATCGTTCTTCCGCAGAAAAAAAATTACGCTCAAGACCGAAATTCCTTTCGCTCCATTTCTTATACTTGGACTTTTCCTTGCTTTCCTTGGGTGTGAGCCGATTACTCTCGTTTCTCAGGCGACGGAACCACTTACGATATTCTTGCTCAATACTTTTTCATAATCGCCACTATGCCGTCTGCCCCGAAAGAAACACGAGAGCGCGTAGAGAAGCTCCGACAAATAATCGAAAAACATCGGCATGCGTATCATGTACTCGATAATCCGGACATTTCCGACGCTGCCTTCGATGGACTCAAAAATGAGCTCGCGAAGATAGAAGAAAATTACCCGGAGCTCATCACCCCAGATTCACCGACCCAGCGCGTGGGCGGAGTCGCGCTCGAGAAATTCCAAAAAGTAAAACACGTTGTCGCGCAGTGGTCGCTCAACGATGCTTTTAGCGACGAAGAGGCGCGTGAATTTGATGTGCGGGT
>CALMXW010000107.1 GCA_937871115.1 uncultured bacterium | reverse complement strand
GTAAGTGCAACACCTGGTGCTCCCGCGCAGGTCATAATCCAGAGCTTCTCAAGTCTCTTAACGCCGACCATCTCCACGGCAGTGAGAATAACCAATGAAGGTTCAATTCCTTATGAATATCAATACACCTGGTGCGTGACCGATTCCGCCCTGAATCTTTGTGGCGGAGGCAACGATGTATTTAGTGCGACTGCCGCAAAACTTATTGCTGCTGGAGCAAATTTTGACACAACACTAAACTCCACCGTGTCATCCGCCGGGAATTATTATTTCCACATAAAAGTACAGTTTGGTTCAGATTCGTCGGAAGCAAATCAATCATTTACCGCAACCGGAGAAACTCCACCACCGGTCACTCCGCCGAGTGGTGGCGGAGGTGGGGGTGGCGGGGGAGGTGGAATCATTCCTCAGCCGGTAACACCAAGTAATAGCGAATGCGTTGGTTCTGACTTGAATCACGATGGCAAGATAAACTCAGTAGACTTCTCTATCATGTTGGCTTTCTGGAAAACACCACCACCGTACAAGAATAGTTGCGTAGACACAAACGCAGACAAGCAAGTAAACTCCGTGGACTTCTCGATCTTGCTGTATCAATGGGGGAAGAATCCAGTTTTATTTAAGAAAGAATAACTATGCATAAAATTTTCTCAGTATATTTTACAACAGCAATCCTCGCGCTCTCTTTCTCGGCAGTACCGCAAAGTGTTTTTTCCGCAGATCTAACTTTTAAAGTTATTCCAAACACAGAAGTTGGGGACAGTACAACCATTATAGAAGTTCGAATTGATCCTCAGTCAAAAAAACTGAATGTGGTGGAGGGGGCGATAGGTTTTTCAGGACCCGCTTCAGATAATTTGGCGGTACAAGTTGAAAACGGTCAATCTATTTTACCAATGTGGCCTACGGCGCCACAGTACGATAAAACTCAAAAAGTCGTTAATTTTACTGGGGGTATTCCAAATGGATTCGATAGTGAGGGTTTGCTTTTCCGATTGCGTCTTTCCCCAACCTTGTCCGGTGACTTGTATCTTACCTATCAAAACGGAAGTGCCTACCTCAACGACGGGAAGGGGACAAAAGAACCTATCTCATCGCAACCTCTAAAGATTCAGGTAAACAAAAGTGCGCAGAACGAAGCTGTGCAAGATTCATCTGGATTCTTCAATTTTAAGTATGCTATAATTGTACTGCTGATTGTTTTTCTTTTTATTACTTTTTACTATGTACAGAGAAAAAATACTAAAATATAAAATGGGACATCGCTTTGTATTGTTTGCGGCAGTGAGTTTGTTTTTCTCTGGATACACGAGTGCTCTCGCGGCAAGTTTGAATATTACTTCGAATTCCACGTCGCTTTCGCCAGGGGATGTGGCAACATTGTATGTTGTCTTAAATTCTGAAGGTGTCGCTATAAATAATGCCGAGGCTACGATAAAATTTCCGACAGATTTATTCGACATTGTTTCTGTCAGCAAGGCAGGCTCAGTATTTTCGCTCTGGGTAGAAGAGCCATCTTTTTCAAATTCTTCGGGAGTGGTTACCTTTAATGGCGGGGTGCCCACACCAGGCTTTAACGGCAGTCAGGGCCCCGTCCTATCTATCGCCATAAGAGCGAAAAGTAGTGGCCAGGGTGATTTTGTTTTTTCTAGCGCGGCTGTCCGAGCAAACGACGGTCTTGGCTCAGATGTTTTAAATAACAAGCAAGGGAAAAGCATTACTGTTGTAAAAAAAGATCAGCCCGCTCCTGCCGTCTCTCCTGCGCCGGTCGCAGAGTCATTGGGGGATATTGCGTTGCACATTACCTCTCCAACACACGCAAATCAAGACCAGTGGTACAAAGATCAAAACCCCGTCTTTCAATGGGTGGTTCCTGCTGGTGTAGATGCCGTGCAGACTGCTATTGATCGCAATACTTCGGGGACGCCGCGTGTTACCTATAGCCCACCAGTGAAAGAGAAAGCGATGAAGGATTTAAAAGATGGCGTATGGTATTTTAAAGCTCGTGCTCGTGAAGATGGGAAGTGGGGGTCAACAAGTACTTTCATTGCACGGATAGACACCACTGTTCCAAAAAAGAACGATGTCTCTTTTTCTTACGATGACGATAAAAAAATTCTAAGTATCAACGCAGACATTGTGGATGAGACTTCCGGCTTGGATTATTACGAAGTGTATATCAACGATATCTTGGTAAAGAAAATACCGTCTGGAGAGTTTGCTCAGAAAACTTACAATCTCCCGTTTGATACTCCGGGTGATAATACGGTAAAGCTGGTAGCAGTAGATCGCGCGGGCAATAGTGTTGAGTCGTTGGGAACTTTCCAGACTACAGTATTAGCGGTCGCCCAGCCTGAGCCAGTACCAGCGGCGCCGATTTCTGCCGAAGAGGGATTGTTCCTCACGGTGGGAACTTTCTCTGTGCCTGTATGGTATGCGGGCGTTGGGTCTCTTCTCATTATCATTCTCGCCACACTTATCGCATTCTACTTCGGACGGCACTACAATAAGCTTCAGCACAAGATCAAGGTGCGGAGTGCTCTGGCAAATAGAGACAATACCAAAGTACTTGTCCTTTTGAAAAAACGCCTCGAAAAGCATCTTGAAATATTACAAAATACTCGACACAATCGCATCCTCTCAAAAGAGGAGAAGGAGATCAAAGAAGCCATCGAGGGTGATTTGGACGAAGTGGATAGAGCCCTCGAAGAACAAAAGGCAGGCTAAAATTTTAAAAGCAAAGAGACTTTAAAGAGCAGGGTTTAGAAAAGATGACCGCGCTTTTTAGTGCGTTTTCTGATAGTATTATGAGCACGGCATGTGGGACAGCACACGCAAATTCAAAAAAATAACATGAATTACGATACATTGGCGTCGAAGGAAGTTGTAGAGAAAAGTATTGATGCGTTAAAAGCTCGCGGAGTCGAAGCGGTATCTGTTGAGACAGGGGCTCTGGCTCTCGAAAAAATAAAAGAGCTCATTCCTCCAGGAGCATCTGTTATGAACGGAGCGTCTGCGACACTGGAAGGTGTTGGCTTCGTGGAATACTTGAAAGCTGGTCAGCATGGCTGGAAGAATCTGCATGAAAGTATTCTCGCCGAAAAAGATCCCGCCAAACAGATGGTGCTTCGTAAACAGTCGGCACTCTCTGAGTATTACCTCGGTAGCGTACACGCCCTCGTAGAGACAGGGGAAATGGTCATCGCTTCCAATACCGGGAGCCAGCTGCCGCATATCGTCTTTACGTCCCCCAATCTTATCTTTGTTGTGAGTACGAAAAAGATTGTCCCCACTCTTTCTGATGCAATGAAGCGTCTCGAAGAACATGTTGTCCCCCTCGAAGACAAACGATCGCAAGAAGCTTATGGAGCGGGTACTGCCGTAAATAAGATTGTAATTTTTAACGGAGAGAATCTTATGATGGGAAGAAAAGTACAGGTGATATTTGTAAATGAAGACCTTGGCTTCTAGTCAATATGAAGAAAAAAGACGTACAAAAACAAAAGAGCAATAAGCCAAATTTGTTTGGTCTCCTCACGCCGTATCGGAGTCTCATTATCCCGCTCGTATTGCTCGCGCTTTTAAGCAATGGCCTGACGTTGTGGCTACCACGCTTGCTTTCACACGGGATTGATGGGTATTTCCGTGATGGCTCGCTCGATACGATTTTGTGGGAATTTGGTATTGCAGCAGCGGCGATATTCATACTCGTGTACCTCCAGAGTATCCTCCAGACGTATGCATCAGAGCGGGTGGCGAGAGATTTACGCAATGAACTTTCAGATAAAATCGCAACACACAGCTTCGCGGAAGTGCAGCAGACGACTCCGGCCAAGCTTCTCACCAACCTTACGTCCGACATCGACTCGATAAAAAACTTTGTCTCGCAGGCGGTCGTGAGTATTGTTTCCTCGCTCTTCCTCATCTTGGGAGGAAGTTTCTTGCTCATCTCGACCAACTGGAAGCTCGGGCTTTCGGTGCTCGTCATCTTGCCTATCATCGGCGTCACATTTTTTGTGATTCTTGGAAAAGTCAGAACGCTCTTCACAGAGACGCGCGAGGTGATCGACTGGCTCAACAAAGTGATCAACGAAAGCATCATCGGCGCGCCACTCATCCGCGTTTTGAACTCACAAAATATGGAGCATGAGAAATTTTCCGAAGCGAATGCGAAAGCAAAAGAGGTAGGGATCAGCATCTTGAAGCTTTTTTCTGCCATGATTCCTATTGTGACCTTTGCGGCCAACCTCGCCGTCTTGATCATCCTTGTACTCGGAGGCAAGTTTGTCATCGCGGGTACGATGAGTCTCGGCGAGTTTGCTTCGTTCAATAGCTATCTCACCATTTTGATATTCCCAATATTTATACTCGGCTTCGTGAGCAGTATCATCGCTCAAGCGCAGGCTTCGTACGAAAGAATTTTTGCGGTGCTTTCATTGCCGAAACAAAAAGACGATGGCACGAGAACCACTGCACTCGAAGGCAGTATTCAGATAGAAAAAGTGAGTTTGCTCTTCGGAGAGAAGGCCGCACTGAAAGACGTTTCGCTGAGTATCGAGCCGGGAAGCCGGGTTGCTATCATCGGGCCTACCGCGGCGGGCAAGACGCAGCTCCTCAATCTTCTTGTCGGTCTACTCGAGCCCACTTCGGGAGAAATAAAGTATGATCACCATAACATCAATGAATATCAAAGAGAAAATTTGTACAAACAAGTCGGCCTCGTATTTCAAGACAGCATTATTTTCAATATCAGCTTGCGAGAGAATGTTGCATTCAATACTGAGGTAAAGAAAGAAGATCTTGAAAAAGCTATCAGTACGGCCGAGCTTGCAGACTTTATTGGTGAATTACCACAGGGGCTCGACACGGTGGTGTCAGAAAGAGGGACCAGTCTCTCGGGCGGGCAGAAGCAGCGCATTATGCTCGCTCGCGCTTTGGCAATAAACCCGAAAGTGCTTTTACTCGACGACTTCACCGCGCGTGTGGATACGAATACCGAGAAAAAGATTTTGGAGAATGTTGCGAAAAATTATCCCGGCCTCACGCTCGTCTCCGTAACGCAGAAGATCGCCTCAGTGGAAGACTATGATCAAATTGTTGTACTTATGGAAGGAGAGCTTGTTGCCACTGGTACACATGAAGAGCTCATGGATACTTCGCCAGAATATGTGCAGATATACAATTCGCAGCAAAGCACCAATACTTTATGAACTACAATTTAAACAAACCCGATCCTGCGAAAAAAACTTCCGTTTTGGGAGCCATGAAAAAAATGTGGCCACTCATTGTGGAAGAAAAAAGAATCATCATTGTCGCTTTTGTGGCGGTGATTGTGAATTCTCTTTTGAGTCTCTCTGCTCCGTGGCTCATTGCGCATGCCATCGACACGTTTATCGTCGGGCATGATTACCATGGAGTGCTGGTGTATTCCGGTATAATCCTCACGATATATTTGTTTGCTCTCGTCACGAGCTACTTGCAGACACGTCTCATGGGAGGAGTGGGCCAGCGTGTGCTCTATCGCCTCCGCAACCAAATCTTCAACAAGCTTCAGTCTCTCCCTATCGCTTTCTTTAATCAAAACAAAGCGGGGGATTTGATTTCGCGTATCAACAACGACACGGACAAGATCAACCAATTCTTCTCGCAGTCTATTGTGCAGTTTTTCAGCAACATCTTCCTCATGGCTGGTGCGGCGATTTTCCTCCTGATCTTAAATATCCGTCTCGGTGTCGCCACGCTTTCGCCAGCCCTGCTTTTACTTCTCATTACACTGGTATTGTCGCCGTGGGTAAAGAAGAAAAATCTTGGCAGTGCGCAGTCGCTCGGGGGCATGAGCTCAGAAATCCAAGAGAGCCTCGATAATTTTAAAGTCATCATCGCCTTCAACCGGAGAGATTATTTTAAAAAGCGTTTTCAGGAAGTGAACAATCAAAATTATTCTGCCGCAATCGGTGCCGGCGTCGCCAACAACACCTTTACTCCGATTTATGGATTGGCTTCAAACCTCGGGCAACTCATCGTCCTCGCGTACGGCATTGCACTTATTTCGCACGGCGAGTTTACTATCGGACTTCTCATCAGCTTCCTCTCGTATGCCAACAATTTCTACAATCCGCTTCGTCAGCTTGCGGCACTCTGGTCCAACTTCCAGACGGCGCTTGCGAGCTGGGAGCGTGTGTATGAAATTCTCGTTATGGAAAATAATCTCCCCATGGTTACGGGCACAGACTCGGGGGAAGGGGGTGCGCTACTTGAGTTTAAGAATGTAAATTTCAGCTACCCGGACGGAAAAGAAGTTTTACATCACATTAATCTCACGCTTGAGAAAGGGAAAACGTATGCACTCGTCGGTCCGACTGGTGGTGGAAAGACGACGACGGCTTCGATAATGGCGCGACTCTACGACCCGACGACGGGTAAGGTTTTTCTGAATGGAAAAGATATTCGAAGCTACGCACCAGAAGAACGTACTCAGAAAATCGGTTTCATCTTGCAAGAGCCACTCATGTTTACGGGCACGGTACGCGAAAATATTCTCTATGGAAATGATATATACGTTGGGCACAACAATGCCGAGCTTGAGGCGGTCATCCGCGATGCCGGGCTTCAGAAACTTCTCGACCGATTTGACCAAGGACTTGAGACAACGCTTGCGGGGAGTGGCGACACGGTGAGTCTCGGGCAGAAACAGCTCATCGCTTTCATCCGCGCGGTGCTTCGCCACCCGGAGCTTCTCATTCTCGACGAAGCGACGGCAAATATCGATACGGTCACGGAGCAGCTTTTGGAAGATATCTTGCGTAACTTACCGGCGAGCACTACGAAAGTCATCATCGCACATCGCCTCAACACAATAGAAAACGCCGATGAGATTTTCTTCGTCAATGCGGGAGAGCTTGTGCAAGCCGGCTCAATGGAGCACGCGATGGAAATGCTTCTCCACAATACTCGAAAGAGCTAATGTACTTCCTCTATATACTCACATGTAAAGATGGCTCGCTGTATACTGGCATCACGACAGATGTTGCTCGACGTTTTGAAGAGCACAAGAGCGGAAAGGGGGCGCACTATACACGAGGGCATAAACCAGAAAAAGTTGCGTATACGGAAGAGTACCCCAGTAGATCGGCGGCACTGAAGAGAGAAGCAGAGATAAAAAAATGGCCAAGAGAGAAGAAGTTGAAGTTGGTGAAATTTGGAGTAGACTAAGATTATGAACAACACATTTAATATAAAGAAGTTTTTACCAGCGGTCGGCCTCGCTATTGTGGGCTCGGTGGTAGGAAACGTTTTACTCACGATGATTGGGCGCAAGCTCTCCGCGCCACCAGAAACTTTTGGTCCGTACCTGTATTCGAGTGTAATATTTCTCACCGTAATCGGCATCATACTTGCCGGAGTAGTCTACGCTCTTCTTCGTCGTAAATTTCCGGTATCACAAGCGAATAATTATTTCGTCGTTCTCTCGGTCGTCGGGCTCTTCGCTTCTTTCTATCCAGACATCATGCTCCCGTCTTCTCTCGAAGCAGACGATATCGGGTGGACGTACGGCATCATAGTCAATCTGATGCTTATGCACGTGGTCGCTGTGGCGTGTATCATTTATTTCTTTGTGCGAATAAGTGGAAGCGAAGGAGAAGGTGCATCGCAATAAAAATATGAACAAACAAACACTCGTATACATTTTTGGAGCCATTATCGTTATCCTTGCTCTATTTTTCGTTTTTAAGTCAGGGGATTACACTGGAACCAAACCCGATCCGGCACCACCCCTTGCATATGAATCGGTGTATCAGAATTTAGCGTACACTATTGAGGGTAATTCTGTTTTGCTCCAAAAAGGAAAAGCGGAGACAGAATCTGCTCCAGGATCTGCTTCAAAAACAGTTACTCTGTATTTTGGCAATGAAGCCATAGGGGACTTAAATGGTGATGGGTTGCCAGATGCTGCTTTCCTCCTCACTCAAACCGGTGGAGGAAGTGGCACGTTCTATTATGTGGTAGCGGCGATCCACACAGAGGAAGGTTTTGTCGGGACAAATGGTGTTTTTCTTGGAGATCGGATTGCTCCACAAACGACAGAAATAAAGAACGGGGAGATTGTGGTCAACTTTGCTGAAAGAAGATCTGGCGAACCAATGACAGCTACTCCTTCTGTCGGAGTCTCAAAGACCCTTTTGATTTCGGAGGGAAAGCTTATCTCAAAGTAGGAGAGAGTCT
>CALMXW010000106.1 GCA_937871115.1 uncultured bacterium | reverse complement strand
CTCATGCCATGGTTCGCGCCGGCTTCCCTTCTTTTTTCCTACCCATGATAACCACCAACAGAAAGAAAAAGTTACCGACTCTTCCCTTCTAGCATGAGTCTTCTTGCCTCTCTCCTCAATATTGACTTTGCCTAGCGCATGCTTAAGAATGATGCTAGAAAAACTGTTTTCAGTTTAACGTCTCGTTGACAAACATATCGCGCATTGCGCAGAGGTTCCCATGAAGACTGTTGACATTATCGCAGCGGCACGCAGTGGAATTGCATCTGTCTCTATTGAGTCTGAGAAAAACACAAGTGTTCTCTCAGAGCTCTCTCCAATCGACCTTGCGGGACAAGTACTTCGCAATGTCTTTGAAGGAAGTGGGGTCAGCCCCGAGGAAGTAGACTCTTTCTGCCTTGCTTCGGCAATCACACAAAAGTTCTCCCCGGGTCTCTATTACGCTCTGCCGAACCGCATACTTTCATCTGCTTTCCCGGGCGCAAATCTTCGGGCGGTATGCCGGCTCACAGAGAAGGCTTGCTCAAGTGGCGGGATGGCTCTCCGAAGCACTATGACGGACATCCTCACACGGCAATCTCGTGTTGCCCTTGCGTGCGGGATTGACCTGATGTGCGGGCAATCAAACGCTCTTATCATGCAGGGTCTCACTGATCCAGAGACAGGCGATATCATGGCGGCGCAGGCTGACAAGACTACGAACCGACTCATCCAGGAAATACAAAATGGGGGAGACTTTTTTGGATTGGTGCCACAATATCAGTATACGAAGGAGTCATTTCAGCTCACACACGACCATGTCGGCGATCATACCATTGTTCCGATTTATGGAAACGACGGCACACTTCTTCTTGACCACGACGAGGGCGTAGACGAATATGCGAAAAAAATAGGATATATTGAAAGGATCCTGGCAAATCTAGGCGAAAACCCAGATAAAGCTGAAAAGATGATCCGACGCTCCAACTACCCCGACTGCTCTCTCACAAGCACACTAACTTCCGCAAAGTATGGAAGTGCGGCAGCAGCAATATTGCTCGCTGACCCTGAGTGGGCAGAAGACTTGGGGTTGCCCCGAGTCGCAAGGATTGTTGCTTTTGCCGAACACAGCGAGGAAAATCCTGAAGATTTTATTCTTGCCCCATACGGCGCAGCGAAGAAAGTGCTTGCTCTGGCTGAACTTTCTGCTGAAGATATCGACCGGTGGGAAAACAATCCAGCATTTGCTCTTGCTCCGTTGTGGCTCATGTACAACTTCGGAATTCCCCGCTCTAAAATAAACTCGTGGGGCGACGCGATAGCGCATGGGCACCCAATCGGAGCAACGCTTCTTATCCTCTTGTGGAAGCTCATTCAGATCCTTCAGAAAAACAAGGAACGGACGGGTTTGCTCGCGGTCTGCAATGCCATCGGCGAAGCAACCGCATTCGTTATTGAAATCTACTAGGAGAAAAGTTGTGAATAATCTTGTTATAGTCTCGTGCAATCGAACGCCATACGCACTCGTGCACACCACGGAAAACGGGTATGAAAGCTCCTTAAAAAACACTTCGCCCATAGATCTTGCAAGCAACGTTCTTCAACGAGTAGTAGACGACCTCGGTGAAGCGAAACCGTGTGCCCTCATTCTTCGCCTCGGAACACACCTCTCGGGGAGTGTCGAGCTGGGAATGCGTCAGGCGCCCGCCAAGACACTCGTACGACAGATACCCGGATGCAACGAAGTAAACGCCGCAACATTCAACGTCGCATGTAACTCAGGATTTTCTGCCATGGAAGATGCGATGAAGGAAATTTTCGTCGGGACAACAGATCTTGCGCTTGTCGTCGGAGTGGATATGCCGAGCCGATGCACAAAAAAGGAAGTACTGTCTGTTCTACAAAACCCAGACACCAGGGATATGGTCTGGCACTACGCCGACCGAGCAGCAAAAGACTTCGGGTACACCCGAGATTCTTTAGACGAACACGCCTTTCGCTTCATCGAACAAACGGTCGCACACAGGAGTGACCCAGATGGATGTATTGTGCCGATCGTTAACCCCGACAGTTCTGCTCTTCGTAGCGACGAGGTTTCGGAAAATGTGCGTTTCGAAGATATAACAACACGCGAGCCTGCAAAAAAGTGTGAGAGGATTACATCGTTACACCTCTGTAGAAATGCCGACGGTGCCGGAGCTCTTGCACTTGCCACCGAAGAAGCGGCAACAAGATACGGGCTTCCCATAATGGCACGAATCCTTTCTTTGGAATTCGCAAGTGGTGTTTTCGACGAATACACAGTCATTGGAGAAAAGTCCACTCAAAAAGCACTTGCGGTAGCGGGGCTGAGGGCAAAAGATATCGATGTCTTTTTTGTGGAACAGACATCGGTCACAACAGTACTCCATTTCGGGGAGACATTTAGAATTCCGGCGGAAAAAATAAATCCGTGGGGAATCCCCGGCCACGCGTATGGGGCGACACCCCTCATGCTCCTTTCAACGCTTCTCGAATATATG
>CALMXW010000105.1 GCA_937871115.1 uncultured bacterium | reverse complement strand
AGCGCCGACAGCGATGTCGCTTGCTGTCGGCGCAGGGGGAGATCGGCCTCAGGCCGTCGAGCGGGTACCCAAATAGGTGGGCTCAACCCAGCTCGAGCCGCCGATCTCTCGGTCCGGCCGCCGGCGATGGTCAGATGACCAGGATGATGTACGCGGGCAGGTCGGGGGCGTGGGCGCAGTAGGCAACAGTCTTCATGGCGCCGTTGTGGCAGCCACCGGATAGCATACTTGGTGTTCTCTGGATGGTTTCGTTTCGCCTTCGTCTCATCGGGTATTCTCCGGTTGGTTGATGACAATGTGCGGATGCACATCTACTACTATACACAACCGAAAATACGTGTCAAGTGGTTTTTATTCTCCTGCCATTTCTTCCACAACTCCGCCACGAGATTCGAGAACTTCGCGAGGTTTGGCTCCGTCGCCAGGGCCGACGACGCCACGCTCCTCGAGGAGGTCGATGAGCCGCGCCGCACGGGCGTATCCGATCTTGAGTTTGCGTTGGAGGTAGGAGGTAGAGGCTTTTCCCGCTTCGATCACGGCCATTCGCGCATCTTCGTAGAGATCGTCATCGTCTCCGCTCGCTCCATCGGGGTCGAGGCTCGTACTAAAGATGGCATTTTTGTCTGGGAGATCGGAAAGGGTGATCTCGTCAGGCGGAGTGTCTTCGTATTGCTTTACGAGATACTGCACGACCTTCTTTACTTCGCCTTCGGAAACAAAAGCACTCTGAAGGCGGATAGGCTTGGACATTTCTCCCGACATATAGAGCATGTCACCTGCGCCAAGAAGTTTTTCTGCGCCGGAAGCGTCGAGAATGGTACGAGAGTCTATCTGCGATGATACCTGAAGGGCGATGCGAGAAGGGATGTTGGCTTTGATGAGACCGGTGATGACATTGACCGACGGGCGCTGGGTGGAGAGCACGAGGTGTATGCCCACGGCGCGACTCATCTGTGCGAGGCGGACGATTGCCGCTTCGAGTTCGCGCGGATAGCTCTGCATGATGTCTGCAAGCTCGTCGATGACGATGACGATGTAGGGGAGTGGCTCGCCGTCGGGAATATTTTTGTGATACGACTGAATATCACGCACCGCCTCGCCCTCGAAGAGGTCGTAGCGCCGATCCATTTCTTTCGCGGCCCAGCGGAGCGCCATGATGGCTCGCTTGGCGTCGGTGATGACCGGCGTGAAGAGCTGAGGTATTCCATTATAGAGAGTGAGCTCGACGCGCTTTGGGTCGATCATAATGAAGCGGAGGGTGTCGGGAGAGTTTCTATAAAGGAGTGAGGTGATCATGGTGTGTACCATGACGCTCTTTCCCGACCCAGTAGCACCCGCGATGAGGAGGTGTGGCATTTTTGCGATATTTGCGAAATGGCATTTTCCAGAGATGCTCTTGCCGAGAGAGGCGAGGAGTGGGTGGGGTGAGTCTTGGAATTCTTTTGTGGAAAGCGCCGTGGCGAGGCCGACGGTCGTCTTCGCACGGTTGGGGACTTCGATGCCCACGAGCGATGTGCCGGGGATAGGAGCCTCGACGCGTACCGGGTGGGCGGCGAGGGCGAGGGCGAGCTCGTTGGTGAGCCCAATGATTTTTGCGAGCTTCACTCCCTCGGCGGGTTTGAGTGCGTACCTGGTGACCGATGGCCCGATAGAAACTTCATCCATCTCCACCACAATGCCGAAGTTGGAGAGTGTGCGGCGGATGATGTTGGCGTTGCCCTTCACATCGCCCACATCTGGTCGGCCAGAATCTTTCTCGAGAAGCGAAAGGGGAGGGGGGACAAAATTTTTCGCCGGAGTGTACACTTTTTTCTCGTGAATTTCTTCTGCGAATTCTTCCTCCTCGCTTTTCTTTTTTGGAAGCATTTCGGGTGCGCGCGGTGCGCTGTCGGTATCGTTTTCTTGGTTGGTATTGTGAGCAGAAGAAACAGACGCTTCGACTTCTTTTGAGAGCGCGATAGTTGCCAAAGTTTCTCCGCCAGACGTTACTTTCATGCCTGCTTGCGCAGACAGGTCAGGTCCCATTTCTTTTTTTCGGTTCCGGAGAGCGCGCAGGGGAGCAAGAAGAGCGGAGAAAAATTCTGCTTTCGGACGAGCGTCAAAAATTACTACCAAAGAGATGAGGAAAAGGGCAAAAAGAAAGAGGGCACTCGCATAGATATCGAAAAACTTTTCGAGTGGCAGAGCTACGTAATGTCCTATCAAGCCACCATAAGTATCAGCGAGCGGAAGCCCGAGAAGCCCGAGTCCGGAGAGGAAAAAGAGAAGAGATCCGACAAGGACTCGTGCCGCCACGTGTGGCTCGATGGATTTGAAAAAAGAAATCCCAAGGAGAAGAAAGAGAAGTGGGAGGAGGAAAAATCCGGCGCCAAAGAGGAGCTCGAGTACGTTGTAGAGCGCCGTCCCAGCTATCCCAGCCATCGCAAAAGGCGCAAGGAAAAAGAATACCGCGAGTACAGAAAAGATGATTCCGAGCACGGTGTGCTGGGTCTCTTTTTTAATGAGGGGGAGCTTCTCAGGCCCCTTCCCTCGACCGTTTTTTTTCACATTCCCACCTTTGTTTTCGTAGGATGGTTTTGAGTCGTCTGCCATGGGTACATGATAGCAAAAAAGAGTTATCCCCGCCATTTCCCCTGTGTTTTAAAGGTAAAAGACACCTTGACAAATGGGTATGTCTTTTATATAATGGACAAAAGTAAAAGGACAGGAAATGAAGGACAAAGTAAGAGACATACAAAAAGACATCAAACAAATAGACAAAAATGGAAACCACAAAAGACACAAACAAAGAAACAAAAGTCCAAGAAGTTGGTTCGAAAAAAAGTGTCCCTGAAGAAACACAGTATATTTGGTATATTTCAAAAAAGACAGAAAAATTGATGACAGCTGTCTACATGCTCACGGACTTTCTATCGGACACAGAGCCAATGAAGCGACAACTTCGCGAACTCGGACTTTCTGTTTTGCTCGGGATCCACTCACTCAATCATCTTCTTTTGTCCGATAGAAAAAACGCCGCTCGTCGGGCGCTTGATGGTATTGAAAGTATCATTTCATTTTTGGAGATCGCTGTGTCCACAGAGCTCATCTCCCGCATGAATGCAGATGTTCTCAAAAGCGAGTTTCTCTCCCTTCAAGAAATCCTCCGAGCGCGACTCTTTTCACCCAGTGAAAGTGTCGTCTTTTCCTCAGAGTTTTTCACCCTTCCTGGCGAGTCACTTCTTACCGAGGGTTCGAATCCTTCCGCCTCCGCACCCATAAATACCTCCCGTCAGCTTGACCCAAATCGGGAACAAAGCACGAGTCTCCCTCGTCAAAAATCCACCCAATATTCTCCCCCCCAAAACCGGTCAAACGGTGAATCAAAGGGCGACCTTTTGAGTAAAACAGAGTCAACGTACCAGAAAAAAAAGGATCAGATGCTCTCTCGTCGCGAGGCGGTAATCCAGGCAATAAAGGACAAAGGGGAGGCGACAATTGGCGAAGTAATGGCCTCTTTTCCGGGCACTGGAGAAAAGACTATCCAGCGTGAAATCACTGCTTTGGTGCAGGCCGGGCTGGTGAGACGAAACGGCGAAAGACGTTGGAGTAAGTACTCTCTTCGGTAATTTTTGCCCTCCATAGACGTCTGCTTAAACAGGTGGTTTCCCTCTGTTTTTTGCTTGACTTTCATTTTCTGAAATGCGATACTTGCTGGTGCAATTGTGGAAGAATATTGCCTCAATCTACTCAGCTCATCTGCGTCACGCGGATTGACATTGAGTAGATTGATTCAGTTATCCACATTTGCAATTTTGCAGTACGTTCCGCGCAGATTATAATTTACAAGTAAGGTTGAGTGCGTATTGTTCTTACCTACGCGAAAGGAACGAAAGAAAGGAAACCCTCAGGCGGACGGTCAGCTCGTTGAAAACCAAATATCATATCACAAGGAGATTCAGACACACGGAAGTGAAGGTTAGTTATGGTGTTGTGGTTATAACGACGCAGACATGATTCGCCCGTTGGCGAAAATGTTGTCTCATCTTGGTCGTGGATGAGGCAGTCGGAAGTAGAACGAAGAAGTTCAAATTTTTATTGTGAGGATACGCACAGAAAGGTGCTGGGGGTCGAAACCAATGTACCCTCTGTGCACCAGCGTTAAGCTCTCACGAGCAAAATGTTGTATCAGTAATTAATTAGTAGAAAAAAAGTATTATGAATAGATTTACGAAATCACGGACCGGCAAGGCTATCTCTGCAGTCGTAAGTTTTGGTACCGCTCTCACGATGTCGTTTGGAATGCTTATTCCTGCGGCAGGCGCGCAGACGGCAGCAGACTTACAGGCTCAGATCGCAAGCTTGCTCGCAACGATTCAGTCGTTGCAGTCACAGCTCGGGACTTTGCAGGGTGGCACGGGAGCAGCCACAGGAGGATATACGTTCACTCGCAACCTCTCAATGGGGATGACGGGTACCGACGTTTTGAACCTCCAGAAAGTTCTCAACATGGATCCAGTGACAATGGTCGCTGCATCCGGTGCAGGATCTCCAGGAATGGAATCCACATATTTCGGAGCAAAGACAAAAACAGCAGTTATCAAATTCCAGGAAAAGTATGCTAGCAGCATCCTCACTCCAGTAGGCCTCACAAAAGGTACTGGCTTCGTAGGTGCTTCTACACGAGCTAAGCTCACAACAATGGGCGGAAGCACAGGTACTGGCACTGGAACAGGTACGGGTACAGGAACAGGCACAACGACAACAGGTGTTGTCGGGTCACTCTCAGTAATGCCAGCAACACAGCCTGTCAACTCACTCGCTCCAGCAGGTGCTGCTCGAATTCCGTTCACGAAATTCACAGTCACAGCAACAGGTGGCGATGTCACAATCAACAACGTAACAGTTGCTCGAACAGGACTCGCACAGGATGCCGTATTCTCAGGAGTAGTACTCTTGGATGAAAACGGACTCCAGATCGGAATCTCAAAGACTCTCAACTCAAACCATGAGGTGATGGTCGGCGATCCGTTTGTTGTGAAGGCAGGAACTTCAAAGACACTTACGATCGCTGGTAACATGGGATCAAGCCTCTCTTCATACAATGGACAGGTGGCATCACTCCAGGTTACAGCAATCAACACTGCCGCTAGTGCAACTGTATCGGGATCACTCCCAATCACAGGTGCAACACACACGATCAACTCAAATCTTTCACTCGGTTCTGTCACGACAAACATCTATGGTGTAAGTCAGCAGTCACAGCCAGTAGGTACAACCAATCTTAAATTTGGTGGTATCAAGCTTACAGCTGGATCAGCCGAAAAGATTCGCGTATGGTCTATCCGATGGAATCAGTCTGGCTCAGTATCATCAAACGACTTGGGTGACCTCATGGTCAACATTGGTGGTACCGACTACCCAACAACAGTTTCATCTGATGGTAAGTACTACACCGCAAGCTTTGGACCAGGTGTCGTAGTTGACAAAGGTTCAACAATCGAAATCTACATCCACGGCGACCTTATCGGCGCAGGTGCAGCAGGACGAACGGTTAAGTTTGACATCTATCGAAACACAGATGTGTACTTGACTGGTGAGACCTACATGTACGGCATCACACCTCCAGA
>CALMXW010000104.1 GCA_937871115.1 uncultured bacterium | reverse complement strand
CTCTTTGGAATGCTCGGTGATTTGTATCTGCAGAAAATTTCTTTTCTATTTCCTGGAAACAGTCAGCGAGCGGCTCGAACATATAAATCTTTGCATCAGGAAATTCTTCGCGCATGTGTTTGGCGAAGTTTCCAACATTTGCGCCGATGTCGATGACGGTATGAATGTCGAGCGGTTTTACGACAAGATCAAAAACAGGATGATGCTTTTTAATATCATACCCGAAGCGGTTTAAGATTTTTTTGATTTTCATTAACATAATTCTACTGTACCACAAATGTTTTTATTTCTCTCCTCACCACCTCACCGTCTTTTATTTCCAAATAGGTGAGGGGCTTTTGGATGAAAAAGAGAGGGTAAAATTTCACGAAGAATTTTTCAAGGCTTGGGAATTTTCGTACGAGTCGTGATTGCGCGCTGAAAAATATTCGGACACGCCACGCGGTAAAACTTTTTTCCGGGCGTATAATTTTTTGTTCACGTTTGTATCTGGATACATCTTTCGAGAGTTGCCCTTCGCGCCTTCGGAAATAGCTCACCGGGGTGTTGAGCGAGACGAGTGTGGTGTGTTTCGCAAATTCTGTCCAGAGGAAATAATCTCCCGCGTATTTGTACTCTGCCGGTATGCCCACCACCTTTTTCCAAAGCCCTGCTCGCCAAAACACGCTATCCTGTGCCACATAGTATGCTTCTTGCCCGTACACACCTTTTGCCAGCCAATCCTGCCGGTACACAAGGCATTGTCCGGGTTTCACAACACTTCCGTCTTCGTTGAGTGTCCCCGTAATACCTTTGAGCCATTGTGTTTCGGGGAATGTTTCAAAAGCTTTTTGAACGGTAGCAAAAGCCCCCGGCTCGTACACATCGTCCGCATTAATCCAGGCGAAAATATCACCCGAAGCTTGTGAGAAGCCAGTGTTGATTGCCGAATACATCCCATCTTTTTCCTCTCGCACAATATGGCGCATCGTGACTCCGAGACAGTGGAGAGGGTATTCTCCGCGTGAAATTTTTTCTACATACTCGCGGACGATCTCACTTGTCTTGTCTGTCGAGCTGTCGTCTACGACAATGTACTCAATAAAAAAATCACCCGCTTGGGAGAGCACGCTCTCAATAGTTTCGCGGACAAAGCGCTCCATGTTGTAAACCGGGGTGATGAGAGAGAATTTCATTATTTTTTACTTCAGATATTTTTCGTAATCCGCAAACGTGGGATTTTCACTTCCAGCGCGCCAGAGATAGAGCGGGAGGCGAAACGACCAGCTGTTTTGAAATGTTTCAGCGACTTGGAAAGCAAAGTCGCGTCCGGAGCCGCGGCCGTATGGGTTTGGCCACACGCGGTCGTCGCGTTTTCTGAATTGTACTTTTTCTACCACTTCGCGCTTGAAGAAAAGGCTGTTGTCGGCACCCGGATAATTTTCGAGTCCGCGGAAAAAAAGACCTCGTGTGAGCGGAAACCATTTGAAAAAAAATGGTGTGTATCGATGTGGAAACCAGCCGTTCATCAGGGTGCCTTTATTGCGCCGAGCCATGGCGGTGATGACTTCGGGGCGGATCACAACATGCTCTTCACCTTTTTCTGAAAATATTTTTTCAGTATCGATTTGTTTGGACGTGCGCTCTTCGGTGAGGCGCATCCACTGAGTCGCCACGAGGGTCGCATTATATTTTTTCAGAAGCTCATACTGCGCTTCGATGCGGTTTGCAAGAGAAGCATCGTCGGCATCTTGGAGGGTGATGTATTCGCCCTTCGCAATCTTAAATCCGTAATTGCGTGCACTGTACCCGCCGTTGATGTCATATTCGCGGAAGCCCTGGGTGCGGTGAGGGAGGACATGTGTGCGTTTCGGATCTTCGTATTCAGGAGAGAGGAGGTGGTACCGGATGCGTGGGTCGCTCGCGGTCATGCTCTCGACGAGCTCTCGAGTGTTGTCGGTGCTGTGGTCGTCTATAACAAGAATCTCCAGGTTCTTGTAGGTCTGCTCCTGCATTGAGCGGAGTGCGAGTGCGAGCCGCCCATCGTGGGCTTCGTTGTTGGTGGGAATGATGACGGAAATAAGCGGAGGCATGTGGATATAATATAGCACGCAGGAGGGAAGCGTTGAATCATGTGGGTCTTGACTTTTGAGCTAAAATAAGCTATTTTAATTTTTGGAGTTTCAACAAAAAAACAGGTGTAAGACCATGCCACAAGTAACAAGAAGATTCGAAGAGGTCTCTCAGGGAGAGCTTTTCGATGGAATCGAAGAATTTTTGACTATTGAGGAGCAGTCGGTGGGAGAAGCAGTGTTCGCCCTAATGGGGGTATTTGGAGCTTCTTACGAGAAGATCACCATGCAGGTGGCAAGGGAGATTGCGGACGCATTCCGCCGCATCCCTGGATTCCCCGGACAGGAAATTTACTGTTTTGGTAGTGTTGCTAGGGACGGTGAGGGGAACGATCTTGACCTGGCCATTACTGTTCCCGAGTATCTGTGGTGTGAGTTCCGGCAAAGGGTGCTGGAGGAGATCCAATCCACCAAGCTCAGTCGGGTGGTCTATGGATTTGGTACTGCCACGACGCGGTTTGAAATTGGTTATGGGTTGCTCGGAGGGCGATACGCCCCCTTCGAATTGCCCTATTCAAAGAGGTGGCAGATAGACCTTTTCTTGTTTCCCACCAACTGGCGTCATCGCCTTGGTGAATTACAAGATGCTCTTCCTCACAGCGACCCGAACTTTATGTGTAACATTGCCGTGGATGCGGTGCCTCTCTAGCTCTTAGTCTAGTAGCTCACGTACGCTTCCCCCGACCCCGAGATGATATCAACGGGTCTTTTTGTTTTTCGATTTTTAGATATTAAATAAACGAGGAGAGCAGGGCAATCGCGAAAATTCCCATGACGGCGAAGGCGATCCAGAGTCCGAGTTTGGAGAGCGGCCCACTTTTGTATTCACCCATCACTGCCTCTTTGCTCGAAACGCGAGCGATAAGGTAGATGAGAGGGACAGCGGCGATGCCATTGAAGACCGCGGTGAAGATGAGCGCTTTGATTGGGTCGAAGCCGATAAAGTTAAATACGAGCCCCACCAGAGTACCGATGATGATGACAAAATAGAAATTGCGAGATTGATTGAATTTTTGATACAAGCCTTCCTTCCAGCTAAATGTTTCAGCTACGGCGTAGGCAGAAGATCCTGCGAGTACGGGGATGCTCTGGAGGCCGATGCCGATAATACCGATCGAGAAAATAATTTTTGCGAGAAGCCCGGCGTTGGGGAAAGTGTCGACGAGGGGCTCGAGCGCTCGTGCGGCGTCTGCGGCAGAGGTGATGTTGGTCATTCCGGATTCATGGAGCACGACGGCTCCCACGACGATAATAAACCACGCGGCAACGTTGGAGAACAGCATGCCCACAAAGGTATCGATTCGGAGCTCTTTCAAATATTCTTTACTGAGCTCTGGGGTGCCACCGTCGGCAGAGAGTTTTCCTTTTGAGATTTCATCTTCGACAGTATTGCTCGTCTGCCAGAAAAACAAGTAGGGCGATATGGTTGTGCCAAAAATCGCAATGATGATGTATAAAAATTCTTTGTTAAATTCTATATGCGGTATGAATGTCGCTCGGATTACCTCCCACCACGGCACCGCGATAAGGAAGGCGGTGATAAAGTAGGCAAACAAAGCCATCGCGAGCCATTTCAATATGTGGATATAGAAGCGATAGGAGATAAAAACTTCGAGTAAGACTATGAAGAAAGAAAAACCGACGGCGAGTGCCAGGAAGGGGATATTGGGAAAGAGGAGCTGAGTACTCGCGGCCATGGCGCCGATGTCGGAGCCAATGTTGAGTGTGTTGGCGCAGACGACGAGGAGGACGACGGGGTAGAGTACTTTCTTGGAATAGTTTTCACGAATTATCGCCGCAAGTCCTTTGCCGGTCACCGCGCCGATCCGCATACACGCTTCCTGTACGGCGGTCATGAGCGGGTAGGTGAAGAGCATGGTCCATGGCATTTGGAAACCAAACTGCGCTCCCGCTTGCGAGTAGGTGGCAATACCCGATGGGTCGTCATCGGCGGCCCCGGTCACTATTCCTGGGCCAAGAATTTTCAGAAAGCGGCTGATTTTTTTTCGTGGTTTTTTTGTTACCTCTTCTGGTGAGTTTTCCATAGGTGTTTGCGTGTGCTTTCTATAAACAGTACACGAATTGAAACACTCCGTCTATATTTTATTTTGTCACTTCGTCTACAAATTTTTCATACGCTTCCGAAAATGTTTCGCGCGTGTGATGTGCTCGTGCATAGCCCCACGCTTTCACGGCCCACTCGCGAAGTGTTTCTGTGGGGAGGGAAGAGAGCGCTCGGATTTCTTTTTCAATTTCGACTACGGTATTTTCTTTCAGGATAATTCCGAAATATTCTACGTCTACACTTGCCTCATAACTTGCAATGGGAATAATACCAGCGTGCATCATACTGACCACTGATCCGCCACCACCCTCCGAACAGGATGGGAATATTATTCCAAGTGAAGTGTCGGCAATATCGATGAATTTTTTACTTCCCAGATCGATGTTTCCAACATAGTGAATATTTGCGGTCTTGTAGAGCTCGTTGTGATACGCCTCCACAAAACCAATTTCTGGTTTTCCAAAAATCACGAGGTTGTATTCCGGCATTGCAACGAAAGCTTCGAGTACAAGGTCGAGTCCTTTGTGTGCCATACCCGCTCCACCGATCCACACATAGCTCTTTCGCGCTTTCTCAAAATCTTTTTTCTCCGGAGAGTCGTAAAGATGCGTGGTAGAAATGGGAATGTGGACTATTTTCTTTCCCGCGAAAGCGTAGGTACTTTCAGTGAAGTCATTGCCGAGCATGGTCACCCTGTCGGCAAGTTCAATATTTTTAGACGGTGGCAATCCGCGGCTCGGAGAGAGTGAGGTGTTTCGTTTCTTATTTATTTCTTCAATGCGTTTTTGCTCCGCGTCATTATTAAATTTCCAATGCGCGGTGGTAACATGAAAAATCTTCACGCATTCTTTCGGCAGGTGTGGTGTGAAATCTTCGAGTCTGTTTTGAATATCAATACAGTAGTCATATTTCTTTTTCGGGTTTGGAAGAAAAGAGAGATTGTCGAAATCTACAATATCCACCGTGTACCCATGCTCGCTCCAGATCTCTGCTATGCGCTGGCACTCCCACCTATTTGTGTGCCCGCCGATGGATTGGGGCGAGATGAAAGGAAGTGTGGTATAGGAGAGGAGCACCCGCCCACGCACATCGCCTTTTGCGCGAAGTGTCACCACCCCACCACGGAGTTTTTTGAGAATTTTACGGGTGAGCTCGGAGAGATTCATGCCCCCTAAGCATAGCTTGTTTTTCTAACCAGAGTTATTGACAACAAAGCACAAATAGTGTACACTATTTCTAGCTATTTGAAATAAATCTTGAAGTTTTGCCACAGCAGAAAGTGCCCTGTATTTCAGGACATTCCCCGCTGTGGCAAAGCGGATTGCCGTTTTTTTGCTGTACAGTGCAATCTAAACAGGAGAATTGTCATGGCGAGTATCGTCACAGGCGATTTGTACGAACAGCTTGACGGAAAGTTGTTCGAGATAAAGAGGCAGATCCGACAGGCTGGGGGCTACCCGTTTAGTCCCAGCCTCCTGAACCTCGCTTTACAGGCGTTGGTTGAGGGTCGGTTTCCGGACGGGCTTGGGGGTTTGATCCCTCGGGACCCAGTAACCCTTGGCCCACTAGTCGGTACTTTCGACCCCGATGGCTTCTTCAGCAACGGGAATACCGAGGTGAATCTGTACGTTTGGGACGACTTCAAATCTTGTGTACTTTCGTCGGCGAGTCCGGTCACCAACCGGCCCGCACTGGGCGTGTCGGTGCACGATCTCGCAAAGAATATGTACGATAGCGAGATTCGCGCTGAGTTGCCGACAGCCCACGTCTTTTCCTGGGCTGACCTCTGGGTGATTGGAGCTCTCGTAAAGCTTCAACCCAGAGGCGAAGAGGGTACGCTTCTGAACAATGGCTATGCCAACATTTTTTACCTACAGGTTGGCGTCCAAGTGTTCGTTGTGCGCGTGTACTGGCATCGCGACCACGCCAAGTGGTACGTGAACGCGTGGAAGCTTGTCGAGTACGGCCGGTGGAGCGAGGGCCCTCGAGTCCTTTCTCGCAACTGAACCTTGGGCCATTAACCTTTGAACCTTTGACACTTTGCTTTCGAGCAGGGTGTCAGAGGGTTTTTGTTTTGGTATACTCAATTCAAATCTTGCTAGGCTGTTGGCTACGGCTTACGGCAGAGGTTTTAAGAATTGAAAGTCGAGGTCTGTTGCGGCTACGGTTTCCGCAGGAGTGACTTCCAACTTCTTCAACAAAAAACATATTGTTGGTGTTTGTAGCTCTGGGACTTCGATGTCTCGAATCAGATTCAACCCGAAGATTATTCAACGGGTGGTGGAATGGATGGCCGCAAGCACGAAAGTGTTCGTTGTGAACGTGAACTGGAATCGCGACAACGCCAAGTGGAACGTGAACGCGTGGAAGCTTGACGAGAACGGCCAGTGGAGCGAGGGCAATCGAGTCCTTTCTCGAAACCACATGTTTCTCCCGCTATCTCGCGGGAGTTTTTGCTTGTATGCCCTTCTTCCATCCCCCGAGCATTCTACCAGTTTCTTCAAGTGGGTTGGAAACTTCAAAAAAGAATTCAAGATCAATCCACCCTATAAAACCCTTCATGTGATTTGAGCCAGAGCTCGAGACAGAGGAGAATCCAGGTTTGATAACTTTCTTTCGGGCGTTTGGTGGTGAACGCGGCGGCGAGAATTTTTCGCACTTCTTCTTCACGAAGGAGGCTGTAGATCTTTGCACCTGGCGCGAGATTTTTTTCTACATATTTTTGCATGTCGGGCTGTGAGAGCCAATGTCGCACCGGCGCGCCGAAGCCTTGTTTCTTTCTGTCCACAAACTCTCTCGGCATTATTTCTGCGAGCAAATCTTTCAAAATGAGCTTTCCGGTACCGGTGTTCATTTTATATGCCCGTGGCAAGTTGTATGCATACTCTGCGAGTTGATAGTCGAGAAGTGGGCAACGCACCTCGAGAGAATGTCGCATGCTCATCATGTCGACTTTCGAGAGAAGCTGGCCGGGGAGGTAGGTGGTGATATCGAATGCGTTTATTTTTTCTACGCCAGTGCCGATAAAATCGCGAGAGAAATGCTCCATGTCGACTTTGCTTGAAAGATTGTCCTTCATCAGGCGGCGGCGCTCGGTGGGAGAGAATTGTGTCACGAGGCGGAGGTGCTCGCTGTAGGGCGTGGCGAAGGTGAGCATGTTTTTGAGCCGGGCAAGCTTGGGGCGATTCCAGAAAACAGTGTGCCAGCCATAGCCGAGGAAAAGCTCATCGCCACCGTCGCCTGCGAGCGCCACCTTTACTTCCTTTGCGGTGTATTCGGAGAGAATGTATTGGGCGAGGTCGGCAGAGTCGGCATGCGGCTCGTCGAAATACGCCATCGCGTTTTCGAGCACATCTTTATTCTCTGCAGAAGCGTGGAGGACGTGATGATCGGTGCCGATTTTTTTCGCAGCGACTTCGGCAAACGGCAGTTCATTTTTCTCACCCGCGCCGTCGTATCCCACAGAGAAAGTTTTAATAGGGTGGCTCACAAATTTTTGCGCGTACGCAGTGACGAGCGTCGAGTCTACTCCGCCGGAGAGGAAAGAGCCCACCTCAACATCAGAAGCAAGCATGCGTTTTTCTACCGCTTTTACGAGGAGCTCTTTCACATGGCTTTTTGCATCGTCGTAGGAGACTTCTTTTGGGTCGATAGGTTTTTGTTCGAGTGCCCAGTATCGCACGGGTGAAATTTTCTCGGTAGCATCGACACTGAAATGCGCCGAGTGAGCAGGTGGAATAGGAAAAATATTTTTATACACCGTGCGCCATGGTGGCAGGTACATAAAGGTGAGGTAGGCGTCGATGCCCTCCGGATCAAGCACGGGGCGTATCCCCGCTGCGGCGATGGTTTTTATCTCAGACGCAATCACGATGCCACCTTCTGCATCAAAAGCGTAGTACAGCGGCTTCTTGCCGAAGCGATCTCGGGCGAGAAAAATTTCTTTCTTGCCTCCATTCTTGTCCTGTCGTTCGTCCCAGATCGCAAATGCAAACATGCCGTCGAGATACTTCGGGCACTCTTTTCCATATTCGAGATAGGCTTTCAAGATGACTTCTGTGTCGGATTGCGTAGAAAATTTGTGACCTTTCTTTTCAAGTTCTTCTTTTAGTTCTTTGTAATTATAAATCTCGCCGTTGAAGGTGATAGCAATATTTTCTGTGTTGTTGCGCATCGGCTGTTTGCCCCCACCGAGGTCGATGATGGAGAGCCGTGCTTGCCCGAGGATGCAGTTTTCAAAGCGCATTTCTTTCTGCTCGTCTGGTCCGCGATGGGCGAGAGTCTGTAATGCCACGCCCACTTTTTGCGTGTCATACTTCCCGATATTCTTGCCTGCGATGGTGAGGATGCCGCACATGGTGATTAGTTGTTTATTTTGATTTGACCATATTTCCATTTATATAACAACAACAAGTTAACCACAGGCTAACTTGTTGCACGCGCCTTTGTCTTTCTTTTATTAGATTGCCTCTGCTCTGAGGTAGCTACCTGCCATTACGGTCGTTGGCGCGCCATTTGATGTTGCTTGTGCCCATTTGAGCTGAAAGTCCCCAGAAGCGCTTCCTGTGACCACTGTTCCTTTTATGTGAATTGATGTCGGTGTATTTGCCGGAAGGTTTATTCGCGAGCTTGCAGCCCCAGAACTCAATACCATTTCATTCACGTCATTGGTGTAGCCAATGGTTATTATGGAGCCGGTTTGACCGAAAAACCCTATGAGAATATCTGGTGTTGCACTTGTGGAAGACGCAAAGATTACACCATCGATAATGTATGTTTTATTTGCATCAAGGCTTAAGTTCAAGGCGTCGTCGTTCTGAAGAACAGTAGAGCTTGAGAGGGATTCGCTAGTGGACTTACGAACCTTCAGTAACTCAGTAAAAGAAAATGGTGTATCTGTCGAAAAAATAGCACTATTGTTATTTGTTAGTGTATTTCCGTTGGTTGTTGTGTCTGAGAGGGAGTTGTTGAGTTTCCAATATCCAACAAGGCCTGTCTCGTTACCGTTGAGTTCTCGATCTTTGTCGTCAGAAATTTCTGTTTCTGTTCGTGCGGTGTTCCACACTCGAAGATCATCAATAAGTCCGTCAAAGAAGTTTGTTGGAGAACTTGGGTCGTTTGCACCTACAAGGAAAGATGTACCAGAGTCTTGAATACTTGTAACTAGCCCTGTCTGGGTTGAGCCCTGTTGAGTTCCATTTACATAAAATTTTGCAGTACCACTAGTCGTATAAACAACAGCGACATGATACCAAGTGCCAGTAGATGGTGACCAAGAAACTTCCGGATTATTCCCAGTACTTCCGTTGGAAGTAGAAAGGGTGAGATAATGCGTTCCGCCCGCGTTTCGAACACGAAATTCGTAGGATCCGTTTGCCCAGTCACCGTCTTCCCACTTTGAAGCAATAAAATAATTTTGTCCGTCGGACGGGAGACTTTCAAGTTTAATCCAAGATTCAATGGTAAAGTTTCCTGTTATATCTAGACCAGTTTGACTTCCATCTGATATGGAAAGATATTGAGAACTACCCCTTTCTATGTCTATAGAATGAGTATTTGCAGCTTGCACACTGCTTCCTTTTATCCCAGTAAAACTTGTAATTAAAATTCCGATAAAAAGCAGAACCGCCGCACCCAAACGCTTATATGATTTCATTTTTATGAAAACTATGAGTTATTTGATAATAAATAGCATTATACTCCTACCACCCCATTGGAGCACAAGTAGGAAAAGTGGATATAAAAAAAGACACCAAGGGCGCCAAGTAGATACTTTCTTTTGAAAGAAAGTATCTACAGTTGTTTTATTCTACAAAAATTACTTTTTTAAGGGCGATGTGCGGAGAGAGGTAGCGTAGGATCCGTTGTGCGCAAAAGAGAGTTGCTCGGATGCCGCCGGCATGTCTTCGAAATACATCTGTACGCCGAGCCCATTTCGCTCGAAACATTTTACGAGATCGCCGAAATTGTTTTCCGGTACTTGTGGGTAGTAGTGGTATTCCATCACATATTCCTTCACAGAATGAAGTTTCCCCGCATCTTCGAGCTCTTGAATGACACCCCCTTCGCTTCCTTCAATGTCCAGTTTCAAGAGATCGAGAGTTTCTGGAATGTGTGGGGAAAGGCGGACAGTTTTTACGGTATAGGGCTTTTCGGCTAATCCTTTTTTTGGCGTAGCTTCGGATATTCCGGAGAGAAGGGTGTTTCCGGAAGCTGCATTTCCGCGAGGGTGTATCTCAAGTTCGCCATCTTTTGCGCTTACTGCCGCTTCGACAATCTTCACATCTTTGAGTTTGTTCCCTTCGATATTTCGTTTCATCACGGAGAGGACTTCACGTGATGGCTCGAAAACGGTAATGCTCGCATTTGGGTAGAGATATTTGAAATAGAGCACGGACATACCGATATTTCCACCGCAGTCGATAATCTTTGGCGAGGAATTCTTTGTTTCAAGATAGTACGTGTGGCGGACAAATATTTGGCGGAAAATGGCGAGGAAAACATCGTAGTCGGGCACCTCCACACGATAGTCGAGAAAGTGTTCGTGAGTAAAGTGGAACCAGCGGTTGAGTGAAGCCCGTACGCGTATGCGAAGATAGTTGCGCAAGATTTTTCCACGGCGAGGGTGCTTATATGCGGGAGAAAAAATATGCTCGATATCGCTCATCAAGACGATAATTTTGTGTAGCAACATATGGTTTTGGTATTTTATTTTTCGGTATGATATTCAAGAATTGTGGCAATCCTCCCGGCATTGTTGCCGTGGAAAATTTCTGAGACGGGATTTCTCACGTCTGAGACTTCAAAACTTAAATTGAGTTGATAATCAATATCTTCGATAAATGGTTTCTGGAAACGCACATCGAAATAATAATATCCTACATTGAAAAGAAAAGCAGGGATTTCGACAAGTGTGGAATATTGCCCGGGCTCGTAGTCTCGGAGCACGCCATCTTTGTCCGCACTTGAAGAGGAGAGAAGAATTTCTCCCCGGGAGTAAAACCAAAGATACAGGAGTGCTTGTTTTATTGGCTGCCGTACGACGTAATCAATCTTAATAAAAAACTTCTGACTAATGGGCACTTTCCCGGTCGGGTTTTTGTTTGCATCGAGGATTTGTATCTTTCGTATTTGTGCAGACTTCTCCGTGTCTTCTTGAAATTCCGTGGAAGAAACGGCTTCGGAGTGTTCCAGATACGCACGGATGACATCGTCGGTCTTTCCAAACATTTCTATTCTCCCTTTTTTGAGGAATATTGTCTTCTTGCAGAGGTTTTGGATCGCTCCCATGTTGTGGCTGATGAAAAGGATCGTGCGGCCGGATTTTTTGGTCACTTCTTCCATCTTGCCGAGACATTTCTTTTGAAACTCTGCGTCGCCCACCGCGAGTACTTCGTCGACGAGGAGAATGTCGGGCTCCATGTGTGCCGCGACAGAGAAAGCGAGACGGACGTACATGCCGCTCGAATAATATTTCACGGGTGTATCGAGAAATTGTGTGACTCCGGCAAATTCTACGATATCATCAAATTTTTTCGCGATTTCTTTTCGTGTCATACCGAGGATAGCGCCGTTGAGGAAAATATTTTCGCGCCCGGTGAGCTCGGGGTGAAAGCCGGTACCGACTTCGAGGAGAGAGGCGACGCGTCCGCGCATGACCACTTCGCCTTCGGTGGGTGGCGTGATGCCGGTGAGGATTTTGAGAAGAGTCGACTTGCCCGCACCGTTGGCCCCAATGATACCAATGACCTCGCCTTGGTCGATCGAAAAATCAACGCCTCGGAGCGCCCAGAATTCTTCTTTGGTACTCGCGCCGACCATCGATTTTGCTTTTGTTTTCAGGAAAGAGAAAGGTTTTTTGAGGATATAGGCGAGCACGTCACGCAAGGCAATGTACCCACCCTGCTGGTGGGTGATGTTATATTTTTTTCCGAGATTTTTTACTTCGATAATTGGCTGACTCATATAATGTCTGCAAAATAACGTTCTACTGTCTTAAAATACATCACGCCGATTACGAGGGCCACAAGGCTCGCGAGGAAAGAAAGTCCGACGAGGGTGAGGTTGATGGGCGCAGTATTGAAGAGTGCGGCGCGAGCGGTCTGGATCACTCCTGTCATGGGGTTGAAGGCGAGGAGCCAGGAATATTTACCGGCGATACTCGAAGGGTAAATAACTGGAGTAAGAAAGAGAAGCATTTGAATGAAAAAGGGGAGCACGTAGCGTACGTCGCGGTATTTAACATTGACCGCCGCGAGGAAGAGCCCGATACCCGACGATGCCATAAAGGTGATGACGAGGAGGATAGGAAGAATCAAGAATCCCCAAATGTTTGGCGCGTATCCGTAGTACACCATGAGTACGGCGAGGATTACCGAAGAGATGGCAAAGTCTACAAACTTCGTAAACACCGAAGAGAGGGGCAAGAGGAGGCGAGGGAAGTAGACTTTTGTGATGATGGCTTGGTTGCCCACGAGTGTGGCGCTGGTGTCAGAAAGTGCTCCAGAGAAAAACTGCCAAAAGAGCAGCCCCACGTACACAAAGACCGGGTAAGGCACGTTGTCCGAAGGCATTTTGGCGAGGGTGCCAAAAAATACCGTAAAGACCACCATGGTAATGAAGGGTTGGAAGATCGCCCAGCCGACTCCGATGACGGTCTGTTTGTAGCGCACCTTGAGGTCACGCCACGTGAAAAAGTAGAGCAGCTCTTTATACTGCCAGAGCTCGCGGATATCCTGGAGCGAGAACTTTTTCTTCGGTTTTATGATGGTAATTGCTTCAGCCATAATTTGTGCGAATCCTCCGCCTTATGCTATATTGATAGCATGAATTTAGAAAATATTCTACGGCGCATAACCCTTGTCGGGATTTTTGTATTGCCATTTATCCCGTTTATCGTTTTTAGTAATTTATTCTTTCCTTTTATTACCGGCAAGAACTTCGCCTTCCGAATTCTTGTAGAGCTTCTGTTTGCGGTCTGGATCGTCTTGGCCTATATAAATGTCGCCTATCGTCCGAAGAAATCCGCCATACTTTGGGCGCTTTCTGCTTTTGTGGGCATTATGTTCCTGGCCGACCTTTTTGGAGCCAATCATTTCAAGAGTTTTTGGTCAAATTATGAGCGAATGGAAGGCTTTGTCGCTCTCGCGCACCTCTTCCTCTACTTTATTGTGACCACTTCGGTGCTCTCTACTCAAAAGCTCTGGGAGCGATTCATTCAGATGAATGTCTTTGCGAGTGTCATAATGTCTGTATACGGTTTTCTTCAGCTTTCTGGGAGTATCACTATTAATCAGGGTGGTGCGCGCTTGGATGGGACATTTGGTAACGCAGCCTACCTTGCCGTCTACATGATGTGGAGCTTTTTCCTCACGGCATTTCTTTTTGCTCGACACCGCGGGCACGTCTCCATGCGATGGGCATATGGCGTAGCGATGATTCTCCAGCTCGCTATACTGTACTTTACGGAAACTCGTGGCACCATCCTCGGTGTTTTGGCGGGTATTTTCGTTACTTCCGCTCTTACTGCTTTGTTTGAAAAAAAGAACAAGACCCTGAGAAAGGTCGCCATCGGAGGAATACTTACGGTGTTGATACTCATCGGAGGTTTCTTTGCTCTAAAGAACACTGAGTTTGTCCGAAACCATGGAGCCTTGGCTCGTCTTGCATCTATCTCACTCTCTGCTGACACGACGAATGCGCGCTTTATGGTATGGGGCATGGCCATTAATGGTTGGCAAGAACGCCCTATCCTCGGATGGGGACAAGAAGGTTTTAATTTCGTCTTCAACAAATACTACAACCCTGGCATGTATGCTCAAGAGCAGTGGTTTGACCGTGCGCATAACATTTTCTTTGATTGGCTCGTTGCCGGTGGAGCTCTTGGCCTCCTTTCGTACCTCTCTCTCTTCGTTCTCTCTGTTTGGTATATTTGGAAAAACGAAGAAGATAGTAGCCGGCTCTCATTTTTTGCTCGAATAAAACACTGGTTTGCAAATCTTGGACAAGGCGATCCAGAAAAAACAAGATTTACCGTGGTGGAAAAGAGTATTCTTACTGGACTTCTGGTTGCCTACTTCATTCACAACTTCTTCGTATTCGACAACCTCTGGAGCTACGTACTCTTCATTTCTCTCTTGGGTTATCTGCATCACTGTCTTACTGAAAAAGAAAGAGGAGAGATTGTCCCGAGCAACAATGTCCCGGATGGTGCTATTGCGGTAGGAGCCATCACGGTGCTCGCGCTTGTGGTCATCATGTACTTTGTAAACGTGCGTCCGATTCTCGCCAACCTCGCTATTATCGATGGATTCCAACCAAACCAAGACCTCACCAAGAATATCGACGCGTTTGAACGAGCCATTAACTATAACACTTTCGGCACGAGTGAGGCTCGGGAGCAGCTCGCTCAGAACGCTATCCGAGCGAAAGATTCCAGCATTCCTCAGGATATTGTTCAAAAATTCTTCGACGCCGCTCGCAAGCAGGCAATCCTCCAGACCGAAGAGTTTCCCGGAGATGCTCGCAATGAATCCTTCGCCGCGCTTTTGTTCTCGCGCTTTGGTATGTACGACGAAGCTCTCGCTCATCTCGAAAAAGCTCATCAGCTTTCTCCTGCCAAGCAGTCTATCTACTTCGATATGATCAATGCGTATCTCGGCAAGCACGATGCTGCGCACGCCCTCGAGCTCGCAAAAGAAGCTCACGAGCTCGAGCCCCGCTTTGAGCAGGCAACCAAGATATATGCTATTACGGCCATTTATGCTGGTGACGAGAAACTTTCCGATAAGATTTTGATGGAGAATTTCGGTACGACCACGATTATGGAAGATGATTTTGTAAACGCTTACGCCAGTGTAGGTAATTTTCCGAAAGCGGTAGCTATTCTTGAGGCAGAAGTAGCAAAAAGTCCTCAAGATGTAGAGATCCGAGTGCGCCTTGCTGCCGGATATCTCCAGCTCGGACGAAAGAAAGACGCTATTGCTCAGATCCGCCAAGCAGAAGAAATCAATCCACAAATCAAAGACCAAGCTGAAGCTTACATCAAGCAAATCCAATCAACGAAATAGGACGAGAAAGAATAAAACCCCCGGAGAACGGGGGTTTTATGTATGTTTTTTTATTTGTCAGTATCTGTTGTGTCATCCTCAATGTCTTGCGCCTCGATCTTGTCCATGATGGCTTTTACCTCATTGGCATAAGTCGGGACGACGGTACCGTTGTAAGCATGGAGCTTCTTGTCGGTGGAGCCACTGTAGTAGCTCTCGGTCCTGGCTTCATTGCCGCCGAGGTGGCTTGCAACGGTGTTTACCGCTTCGTCAACGCTCTTAAAGCGCACTTTGCACGAGGCCCAACCGAAAGGGTTTGACCCACACATCTGCTTCCCACCGCTTGATTCGCGTACCGCAATAGCTGGCAAAAGCCTCCAGTCGAGATCATTCTCCTCAGCCGCGCGCACCATTAAAAGCCCTCGTCCGGCAAGTGGCATGCCACGGTCTTTGAAGTATGCATCGATTTTCTGGGCGCGTTGCTTAAGCTCTTTTTCGTGCGCGTCTGCCTGAGACTGTTCGAGCGCAAATAAAGAGTTTGCCCTAAAGTTTGCAACTCCTACCGAGGAATCCGGTGCAAACAAGAAGGAAAACGGCCAGCCCGCGGTGGCAAAGAAGGGAAGGATAGCCACCATGTGGGGTATTTGTTGTAGTTTGTTACTCATGAATGGCGGTCTTTGCTCCGCCAACTCCGGGTCTGTTTTTCCTTAAAAAGGATGAAAAAGTCCTTATTTCACAATCATTTTGCCGATACCAAACAACCATACTATCCTAGCATAAAACACCCTAAAAAGCAACCATTTTGCCTCGACTATTTTTATGGTATTCTTAAGGCAAGACAGAGGAGCTTCGGGAGTGTTTGCTATAAAAGTTGTATATTTAAAGGTAACTAATTCACTATGAACGACGAAAAAAAGAAGATCTTGGTGGTGGAGGATGACACTGCCCTGCGTAATATAATGAACACGACACTCACCGACGCAGGATATGAGCTTGTTGTTGCAGAAAACGGCAAAGAGGGCCTCGACGCAGCTCTTCGTATTCACCCCGACCTCATTATCCTCGACCTCGAAATGCCGGTCATGAATGGCATCGAAGCCCTGAAGAAACTCCGCGAAGATGAGTGGGGAAAGAGTGCTCTTGTTCTGGTACTTACAAATTCAGGTAGTCCGGAAACTATTTTCGAGGCCGTGAATTCTGGAATTTTGCAGTATATGGAAAAAGCGAATGTAGATATGCAAGAACTCGTGAAGGAGGTAGCGAACGCTCTTGCTTCCAAAAATCACCAGGAGCCAAGGGCTGTGAAAGGGTCTTTTGGAGTAGCTCCGACTTCCTAATGTATCTCAAAGCGAAATTTTCATATAACAAGAAACTCCCAAAGAATTGTACTCTCGTTATGTTAAGCGAGCAGGAGGCTTCTGATTTTGTCCGAAGTATCGATGGTACGAAAGAGCTCGTGGTGAGTACCGGGAAGCGAGAAGAGATGACTCTTCGGAAGCTCGTACTTCTGGCAAGAAAGGTGGTGGTGACCGCAAAGCAGAAGCAGATTCGTCAGATACACCTCAAGTTTTCCGATTTTTCGTTTTCGTCTGTAGAAATTTCTCCTCGCGACTTAGGCGATCTTTTGGCGGTCAATTTTGAGATGGCGAACTTCGAATTTACGCAATATAAAACCACCCCGAAAGAAGGATGGAATTTTGTCACGGAGATTTCTATCGAGGGGGTTTCAAAAGAAGCAGAAGCAGGCTTTGAGCGGGGAAGACTGGCGGCGGAAGAAATAAATGCGTGCCGTACTCTCGCCAACACTCCGGGCGGAGAAATGACACCCGAGATTCTCGCGACTGCTGCGAAGAATGCCGCGAAGGGTACCGGAATGCAAGTTACCGTCTTGGGAAAAGCTGAGATGAAAAAACTTGGTATGGGCGGAGTCCTCGGTGTGGCGCAAGGGTCTGATCACGATCCGAAGTTTATTGTTATGGAGTACAGCGGCGCTTCAAAGAAAGAAAAGCCTATTGTGTTTGTGGGTAAAGGAGTGACT
Organism: uncultured bacterium; assembly: GCA_937871115.1. Lineage (GTDB taxonomy): Bacteria > Patescibacteriota > Minisyncoccia > Phycocordibacterales > CAIJYI01 > CALMXW01. The sequence continues at coordinate 1,679 of CALMXW010000104.1, read as the reverse complement.
TTTGATACTGGTGGACTCAATCTCAAGCCGGATAGCGGAATTTATGAAATGCACATGGACATGTCGGGTGGCGCGGCGGTGATACATGCTATTGTACTCGCCGCAAAACTCAAGCTCAAGAAAAATGTAGTCGCGCTCGTACCTGCGGTAGAAAACATGCCTTCTGGATCGAGCTATCGCCCGGGAGATATTTTGCGCAGTATGTCGGGCAAAACGATTGAAGTGCTCAACACTGATGCCGAGGGGCGGATTATCCTCGCCGACGCACTCACGTATGCGGAGAAATATAACCCAGAGCTTGTGGTGGATGTGGCGACACTGACCGGCGCGGCAATGGGCGCACTCGGTCTCCGCGCTTCGGCGATCTTTACGCGAGATACAAAACTCGAAACGCTTTTCCGCGAGCTTGGAGAAACAAGTGGTGATTATGTGTGGCCACTTCCACTCTGGGACGAATATGAAGACGATGTAAAAGGCACGTTTGGCGACTGGGCCAACACGGGGAAAAACAGATACGGTGGCGCTATTACGGCAGCGATGTTTTTGTATCAATTTGCAAAAGAATATCCGTGGGTGCATGTGGACATGGCTCCGCGCATGACTTCTGTCGATGGAGAATTTCTTGCGAAAGGTGCGGCTGGTGCGCCGGTGCGTCTTTTGTGGAAACTTTTAGAGAAATAGTACAATACTGCGAATAAGAAAATAGTTAAAATTTTCAACGGGTCGCTTTGCTCGGCCAGACATTGAAAATTTTAACTATTTTCTTATTCGCAGTATAATAATTTAATGAACAAGCTTCGTGTCGGCGTGCTTCGTGGGGGAGTGAGCCCCGAATATCATGTCTCTCTGAAAACGGGGCAGGCGGTGTTGCGCCATCTTCCCACTGATAAATATGATCCTGTAGATGTACTCATTACCAAAGATGGCCAGTGGCACGTAAATGGCCTCCCAGCAAATCTCGAAAGAGTGTCGCGAAAGACTGATATAATTTTTAATGCGCTTCATGGTGAATACGGCGAAGACGGCAAGGTGCAACGCGAGTTGGAAAAATGGAATATTCCTTACACCGGCTCGGGAATAATTGGTTCCGCTCTCGGCATGCACAAAGCGTTTGCTCGCGAGCATTTCTCCAAAGCAGGACTTCGAGTGCCACTTGGGCGATGGATTCGTGGGGATGATTTTTTGGAAAAGAAAATGAAAGAGGGAAGTGCGGGCATTTCGGCGCTCAGTTTTGAAATCTTCCGGCAAATTACTCCACCGTGGATCGTGAAGCCTATTTCTGGCGGCTCGTCTGTGGGAGTGATAATTGTGCGGAGTTTCCCCGAGCTCAAAGAAGTTTTTGAGTCAGCGGCCGAGAGTGGGGAAGACCTTCTTGTAGAAGAACTTATTCGTGGAAAAGAAGCGACATGCGGCGTGATTGAAAATTTCCGTGGGGAAGATTTGTATGCACTTTTGCCGACCGAAATCCGCCCGCATGAAGAAAAAGATTTTTTTGATTATGAAGCAAAGTATGAGGGGAAGTCGCACGAAATAACTCCGGGCAGTTTTTCGCGAGAAGAGTCAGAGATGATCCAGAATGCCGCTCGCCTCGCACACAAAGCGCTCGGACTCCGCCATTACTCACGCGCGGATTTTATGGTAACGCCACGTGGCATCTATATTCTCGAGACGAATACTCT
>CALMXW010000103.1 GCA_937871115.1 uncultured bacterium | reverse complement strand
AAAAAATAAAAGAACCTATCACCTTTTTCTTTATTACCACTCTCAGCTTCGTTGCAAATCTCTCTGTAGCCACGAGTTGTTTTTCAGTACTCTCTTCTTCCGGGATATTTTCTTCAACTCTTTCTGCAAACATTGCTTCAATGGCAGGCACCGGAGCTGGGCTTTTCCTCAACTTCTTTGGGTACAAGTTTCTCGTGTTCAAAAAATAGCGGGGCTTGTGCATAACTCGGTATAATATTCTGTTTTGTTGTCGTGTATAATAGAGTCATGTTTCTCGATCCTAAAGAAAACGTTTCCTCTTTCGGTCTTCGAGAAGGCGACATCGTGGCAGACTTCGGCGCAGGCTCGGGGACATACGCATTCCTCGCCGCCGCGACAGTCGCCCCCAATGGAAAAGTATACGCCGTCGATGTCCAGCGCGATTTCTTGCCTGCAATCCGTGACGGAGCAAAAGAAAGAAACCTCAAAAACGTAGAGGTCATCTGGGGCGACATTGAGATCCCTGGCGGAAGTAAGCTTCGTGAAAAACTCGCAGACTTCGTCATTGCCGCAAATGTACTCTTTCAGGCCACCGACAAAAAAGGTCTCATCACTGAAATGAAGCGAGTTCTCAAAGATGGCGGAAAGGTGGTGGTGATTGATTGGTCTGAATCTTTCGGAAATCTCGGCCCCGCGAAAGAACACGTGGTGACAGAAGATGAAGCCCGGGGTCTGTTTGAACAAGCTGGATTCACCTTTGTAAAAGAAATCCCGGCAGGGAAGTACCACTATGGAATGCTTTTTCGTTCTTAAATTTTTCTTCAGCGGACTATGCTAAAAAATCTTAACATCCAAACAAGTTTCCTTATCGGTTTTGGTGTTTTACTCGTGGTCGGCGTCCTCGTATTCGGCGGAATTATCCCAAATCCAAAAGCGGAGCAACAAAAAGCCGTGACCCGAGGGACAGTCACTGTGTGGGGCACTATCCCTGCTGAAACAATGCGAGAGATAACAGACATTGCCCAAACCACATCTGGTACTGACGTAAAAATCCAATACACCCAAGTCGGTCTTACAGTACTTGACTCTGCCCTGACCGAAGCTCTCGCAGCCGGAACTGGGCCCGACATTGTTCTTCTCCCAGAGCAGTCTATTGTACGTGAGCAGGCTCGTATACAGATGCTTCCCTATACCGCCATGTCAGAACGTACTTTCCGTGACACTTTTATCCAAGAAGGAGCTATGTACCTCCGTCCAAGCGGAATCTTGGCCCTTCCCGTCACCGTAGATCCAATGGTGATGTACTGGAATCGTGACATGTTTTCAACGAAAAATGTCGTGCGTCCACCCGCTTACTGGGATGAATTTCTCACTCTTTCATCCGTTTTAACAGAGCGCGACAATGCAAACAATATCCTCAAAAGTGCCATCAGTTTTGGAGATTATTCCAATGTTGCCCACGCAAAAGATATTCTTGCCCTGCTTACCCTCCAGACAGGGAATCCACTCGTTGCACTCAATAGTAGTACTGGAACATTTTCATCCACACTGGGAGGAAAAGATAACGAAACGCCAGGTTTCAGCGAGACCCTTCGTTTTTATACAGATTTTGCTGACCCATTAAAGCCTGTCTACTCCTGGAACCGATCGCTTCCAAACTCAAAAGATGCCTTCCTTGCTCAGGATCTCGCCGTCTACTTCGGTTTTGCGAGCGAGCTCGTAGATATTCAGACAAAAAATCCAAACCTCAATTTCGATGTGGCGCCCGTTCCGCAAGTGCGCAATTATCCCTACAAAACCTCATTCGCACACATGCAAGCAGCCGCTGTGCTCAAGGCTTCAAAGCAGAAAGAGCTCGCCCTCTCTATCACCATGCTTCTTTCTTCTCAGCCGGTAGTCGATGCCTTCTCGAAAGCACTTCTTCTTCCGCCACCTCGCCTCGACCTTTTGTCACAAAGACCGACTGACGCTTTCAAGGTAGTTTTCTACGACTCCACTCTTACTGCAAAATCGTGGGCAGATCCAAAACCACTTACGACAGACTCTATCTTTCGACAAGCAGTCGAGTCAGTTCTCTCCGGAAAAGCTGATGTGGGGGGAGCAAGTACTCGTGTGCAATCAGAAATTTCTCTCCTCTTCGGAGAAGGGAGTTTAGATATATAAAAAAATAATTTCTTAAGGTATAATTCTAGACAAAACAAACATGAAATATTTTCACAGAATAACAAAACAAAAAACTGCTTCGGTCCTCTCTGCTACTGTTTCCTTATTTTTGATTTCAGTAACCGTCGCCTACGCCGGCCCCGGAGACAACGTGATCCCCAACCCCCTACCGAGGATAGCCTCACTCCCGTGTCTCATCAAAGCTATTCTTGGTGTGGTTGTAAAGGTCGGTATGCCGGTCATTGCTGTGTTGTTTGTGTGGACAGGTTTCAAATTCCTTTCTGCGCAAGGAGATGAGAAGAAGCTCACTGAAGCAAAGAGTTCCTTTTTATGGACGGTCGTCGGAGCAGCGGTACTCTTGGGCTCTTGGGCTCTTGCCTCTGCTATCGCTTCCACAATATCGGCTATCGGCGGGGCACAAGGACAAACATCATGCTAAAAAAAATATTTTCCATATTTGTCTTCCTTTCTTTCCCTGCACTCGCTTTTGCTGTGGACGACATTGAACAGCTCTACACGATGATCCTTGGAATAATAGTGAGGCTTGTAGATCTTTCTTTTATCTTCATTATGGCGGCATTCACTTGGGGGGTGGTGCGCTTCCTTCTGAACACACAAGACCAGAAAAAGATGGACGAGGCAAAGCAGTGGATCCTTTGGGCTGTCATTGCTTTCTTTGTCGCTGTCACCCTGTGGGGTATCATGCAAGCGCTCATTGATCAATTTAATATCAATCCTATTGTCATCCCTCGACTGGGGCGTTAAATAATATTATGTTTTTTCGATACATTACCATCCTTCTCATCACCCTCATCCCAGCATTTGCTTTTGCTGCGGATGCGCCAAAAAACTTTGGCGAGCTTCTACAAATATTTGCAGATATCTTGGGCCTCGGAATATCGCTTCTCTACGCCATTGGAGTCCTCGTATTTTTCTACGGCATCGCACTTTTCGTGTGGAATACCGACAACGATGCCGAGCGAGAGAAAGGGAAGCAGTGGATGCTCTGGGGAGTAATCGCTTTCTTTGTGGGAATGACCCTTTGGGGAATCGTACGTATCCTGACGGGTACGTTTGAACTCGGCGGGACAAAGGCCGTACTTATTCCACAGCTTCCAGAAAGGCCAACGAATTGAAGCTTACCGAGAAAAACATTATAATAAATCAAAATTCACCATGCCCATTGATCGACTCTTACTCTCTCTCGTCAACATAGCCAACGTCCTCGTTATTTTAGGCAGCACCCTTGCTGTGGTAGCTTTCTTTTTTGGACTCGCAAAATACATCTGGGCTGCGGGGGACGAGAAGGCAGCAAAAGAAGGGAAAAGTATCATGACCTGGGGAGTAATCGCTATGTTTATCCTTGTTTGCATCGGAGGGATTATTGGATTCTTACAGAAATCAACCGGTGCCGATATCGCCCCCACCGTCCGCCCTGTCACAGTGCCACCAGTCAACGCTTATCCACGAGGTTTCCCAATTTGGTAAATTATAAATTATAAAAATTTCTTTCTATGCTACCCATCGACTTCATTATTAATACACTTTTTCGCTTAGTAAACGCACTCGAAGTTATCGGGGGCATCGCCGCAACCGCTGCTTTCTTTTTTGGACTCGCAAAATATATCTGGGCTGCGGGGGACGAAGGCAAGGCGAAGGATGGACGGAGCATTATGACCTGGGGAGTGCTCGCTATGTTTGTACTGGTCTCTATCGGTGGTATCATCGGCTTCCTCCAGCAATCTACTGGAACAGGTATTTATGGCCCCGCCCCGATACCCATCACCATTCCTCACTTGGTCCCATAAAGAAACATAATTATCCACAACAGCCACTACCGTTTTCCCTGTTCTCTTGCTACAATTTTATCAAGAAACAATATTGCCCGGGCTTGAAACGCACGGGCTGGTCGAATCATTACGTTGAACAATTATTACAAGAAAATTATTAATACAATTTACATACAATGTTAACTTATACAAAAAAAGCTCTTATTGCTGGCATCGCTTTCACGGCACCACTCTTCGCATTTGCAGTGGGGGGGATACAAACACCTGGCAATACTCCGCTTACCCAGTTTGTCCGCTCTATTTACACCATTGTCCGACTTCTCGTCCCGATCGTATCTCTTCTCGCTGTTATCTACTTCTTCTACGGCTTGGCAAAATATGTGCTTTCAGCTGGTGACGAAGAGAAGGCTCAGGAAGGGAAGAGTATCATGATCTGGGGAGTGCTCGCTATGTTTGTGCTCGTTGCTATCTGGGGTATCGTAGGATTCATCCAGTCATCAATCGGTGCAAATATTACTCCAGACGTGACCAACATTGTTTTACCTGACGTAAATCCTTCAACAGCAGGAGCTGGAGTAAACAATTGTCCTGCTGGGTGGCCAGCTGGTCTGCCCTGCTAGGTATCTCTCTTCAGTAGCTTTCATGTTATGGATATAGACACGATTCTCTTCAAAATTAACAAAAATATACTGAATCCCTTTCTCGGCTTTCTCTTCGTCCTTGCTACAGCACTCTTCTTGTACGGTCTCGTACGATACCTGATAGCAGGAGATGGAGATAAAGATCGAGAGGTAGGGAAGCGGCATATGATGTGGGGAATTATAGGAATGTTCATTATGGTGAGTGTCTTCGGTATCATGCGTATTATCGTAAATACCTTTGGTATCGAGCTCCCCGCTGATGTTATCATCCCGTCCAACAACTAAAAGCTATCTGTCGGATACGAAAACCAAAAATCACCGCGAGCTTCACCGCCCGGTGATTTTTGGTTTTCTCTAGTAAATGTGGTACTATTTTACCCATAATGCCACCTATCGAAAAAAGAAAAATTAAGCCTTTTTTCCTCGCAACCGTCCTTTCTCTCGCGGTTTTTTTGAGTCTTGGGTACGGCGTTACCTCCTACCGAGCATCTCTTGCCGAAAAAGCGGCTTTAGAGACTCAGATCGCCCAAAAGGAAGCATCAGCACTGCAACAGAAGCTTGCTCACGATGCCCTTCAAGCGAAGAGAGAGCAACTCTTCTCAGCTCTCTCCCTCCAGGCTCGAGCGGTGTATGTCCTCGACGCTCAGCAAGGGGAAGTTTTGTACCAAAAAAATGCTGACACCGCATACCCGCTGGCATCTCTCACTAAAGTAATGACCGCGCTCATCGCTTCCGACCTCCCAAAGGATACTTTGGTGCCTATCACCCAAAAAGCATTTCCTGAGGGGGCTTCTACAACCTCAGGTCCACTTTTACTTGGACAGAAATGGAAACTTTGGGATCTCCTCTCCTACACCCTTATTTCCTCTTCAAATGAGGGAGCGAATGCTCTGGCATTGGCAGGAGGAGCTCATCTTCATCAGAATGCACCACAAGAGCTCGCCGAGAGTCCTGAGAGTGTCTTTGTGCGCGACATGAATACCAAAGCAAAAGATCTCAATCTTGATACCATCCGGTTTTACAATTCGAGCGGACTCGATGTTACAGACACACGAAGCGGTGGCTACGGCTCGGCGAAAGATGTGGCTCTTCTCTTCCAGCACGTACTTCAGACGAAACCAGAGATATTCAACTCCACCACCGAACCAAGAGATGTTTTCTATACAAACGAGGGTACCAGATACCGCGCAAAAAACACCAATATACTCGCGGCAGAAATCCCAGGTCTTATTGCGAGTAAAACAGGGTACACCGACCTCGCCGGGGGCAATCTCGCACTCGCCTTCAATGCTGGGCCAATGCAGCCAATCATCGTGGTCGTACTCGGCTCCACAAAAGAAGGCAGGTTTGATGACGCCAACAAACTCATCTGGGCAGGGATTCGTGCTCTCGGGGAATAAAATTATGCCAACACTCTACATCATCGCCACTCCGATAGGAAATCTCGAAGACATCACTCTTCGCGCACTTCGCATACTCGGCGAAGTGGATACTATACTCTGCGAAGACACTCGCGTAGCAGGAAAACTTTTAGCAAAATACGAAATCAAAAAGCCCCTCGTCTCGTACCACGCACAAAGTGGTGCAATGAAAGTCGAGAAAATCATCGCCCTCCTTGGGGAGGGAAAAAATCTGGCTCTTGTCTCCGATGCGGGGACACCCACCATTTCTGACCCAGGTTCGCTCCTCGTCTCTCAAGTACGTGAGCACTTTGGCGACACGGTATCTCTCGTTCCCATTCCCGGCCCTTCTGCCTCTGTCGCCGCACTGTCGGTGAGCGGTCTTCCTGCTTCAGAATTTCTTTTCCTCGGATTTCTTCCACACAAAAAGGGGAGAGAGACTCTCTTTAAAGAAATCGCAGCCTCAGAGCGTACCGTGGTGTTCTACGAATCACCACATCGCATCATAAAGACTCTCGAATCGCTCGAAAAACACGCTCCTGGAAAAACTATCGTCATCGCAAGAGAGATTACAAAGATTCACGAAGAAATAATACGCGGTAGTGCACAGGAACTCCAAAAATATTTCGAAACGCAAAAAGAAAAGCACAGGGGGGAGTTTGTGGTAATGGTAAAATAAGTTACAATAAATCTATATGAGAAAAATTCTTATGACCGTAGGGGTCCTTGTGGCAGTGATGCCATTTCTCGGATTTCCTAACGTGTGGAAAACGACTTTTTTTGTCCTCGCAGGACTTTTTCTTTTCGTCGTGGCATTCGGATATCGTTCTGGAAGCAAGGGGACATCTGTTGTTTCAAAAGTGAGCAGCACCTTTACTGAAAATAATCTTACGAGCACAGCAGAAGAGACTTCTGAAGACATTCTGCCATCGTAGAAGTGAAAGAAACTAACGAACTTGAAATGAACACACATCGGGGAACAAGACAGAAACATTTTCGGAAACATCTTGTAGAGCATCGCCGAAAATATTCCACGGCAGGAATGCTCGCCGGAGCGGTTTTTACTGTCGGGACACTTACCGATTCTCTTCTTCACCCCCAAGAATACACTCCTGGGGCCACAGCATCATCATCCACAGAAACTACTGTGGCAAACGAAACAATCTCTGCGACTCCAGAGATACCCGTGGTCGCGCACATTTCCACCCCAACCTCCGTGCGAGCGGTCTACATGTCGAGCTGGGTTGCAGCGACACCCTCGGTACGCGAAAAACTCCTCACCCTCATCGACGAGACTGAGATAAACGCTGTGATCATCGACATCAAAGACGGCACCGGGAAGGTCTCTTTTCCTCTTACTGACCCCAAGCTCTCAAAAATCGGCTCAAGTGACAATAGAATCCGTGATATTTCCGACTTGATAAAGACCCTGCACTCAAAAGGAGTTTATGTCATAGGTCGTATTGCCACATTCCAGGATCCATATTATGCATCAGCTCATCCTGAAGTCGCCATTCGGCACTCCGATGGCACACTCTGGGCAGACAGAAAGGGCGAGCTCTGGGTAGACCCTGGGGCACAGAGCTTTTGGGAATATATCGCCGACACAGCAAAAGCATCGTACGCTATGGGCTTTGATGAAATAAACTTCGACTACATCCGATACCCCTCAGACGGTGACATGAGCGACATGATCCTCCCTGTGTCGGGAGAACGCTACAAACCGGGAGTTATTGCTTCATTTTGGTCATACATTGGGGGAGTCATGAAGGCTTCTGGCATCCCTTCTTCCGGAGATGTCTTTGGAATGACTACAACCACGACGACAGACCTCAATATCGGGCAAATTCTCGAAGACGCACTCCTCAACTTCGACTACGTAGCTCCCATGGTCTATCCGTCGCATTATCCCGCTGGATTTTTAGGATTTAAAAACCCAGCAGAACACCCATACGAAGTAATAAAAGACACCGTCGGCTCTGGGATTGAGCGCGCAAAAGCTCTGGGAGTAAGTCCCTCAAAAATCCGCCCATGGCTCCAAGATTTCGACATGGGCGCCGAATATGGTCCCGACAAAGTCCGTGCGCAGATACAAGCATTAAACGACCTCGGGATTTCTTCTTGGATGCTCTGGGATCCTTCCAATGTGTACACAAAGGCCGCGCTCAAGCCGAAAGGACAGGAATAGTTTTCCACAAGCACATAATTTCTCCCAGTAAATTATGTATAATAGATATATTATTTATTATTAAAATCTCTAAAATTTCATGATGCAGCCTCTCAATCAGCCGAGTGAGCAAAAAAAGAGTTCAGTGAAAAAGGGGGATCCTATGGTCACATTCATGGTCGTGTCCGGGCTTATGATCCTCTCCCTTCTTCTCGTCGCCAACGCCATCCTCCTCCCTCGATAAATAAATTCTCATTTTAGAAAGACAACCACAGGTCCTAGAATTTTTGGTTGTCTTTTGTTATACTGCTTCGCATGGAGTATTTTCCTACTATCGGACTCGAAGTACACGCCGAGCTTTCTACCCGGACAAAAATGTTCTGTGGCTCTTTAAACGATCCGGAGGAGCACACCCCAAATGTTAATATCTGTCCAGTCTGCCTCGGATACCCGGGCACCCTTCCCATCATCAACAAAGAAGCGGTAAAAAAAGTACTTACCGTCGGAAAGGCACTCGGAGGGACGCTTGCGGACTTCAGTGAATTCGATCGAAAAAATTATTTCTATCCCGACATCCCAAAAGGCTATCAGATTAGCCAATACAAATACCCCCTGGTTTCCGGGGGCAATCTCGCAGGTGTCGAGATTACTCGTGTACACCTCGAGGAAGACACCGCGCGTTCAAGCCACGAAAAAGGAGACTATTCACTCGTAGATTTCAACCGCTCTGGCGTTGCCCTTATGGAGCTTGTCACCGAGCCGGTCATTCACTCTGCTGAACAAGCGGCAAATTTTGCCAAAGAACTTCAGCTTCTCCTCCGCTCTCTCGGTGCATCAAAAGCCAACATGGAAAAGGGGGAGATGCGTGTGGAGGCGAATATTTCTGTATCGAAAGATAAAGAAATATTTGGTACAAAAGTAGAAGTAAAAAACCTCAACTCTTTCCGCACCGTCTTGCGCGCTATCGAATACGAGACGGCGCGGCAGATAGAAGTACTCGAGCAAGGGGGGAGTGTGGTGCAGGAAACCCGCGGCTGGGACGAAGGACGACAGAAGACCTTTAGCCAGCGCTCGAAAGAAAATGCCCACGACTATCGCTACTTCCCAGACCCCGACCTCCCGAAGCTTAAAATTTCCGAGGTGCCAGAGTTTCAAAACATCACTCTTCCAGAGCTTCCATCTGAAAAACGCGTTCGGTATGACAAGGATTTCGGACTGAAGGAGGAAGATCGTGAAATGTATATCACCACCCCGGCCTTTTCAAAACTTTTCGAAGGAGCCATGGCCCACTTGCCGAAAACTGCCGCCGCACTTGTCTCCAACTACATCACTTCGGACATTGTCGGGCTTCTTCACACCAACGATCTCGGAGAAATTCCAGAAAGTGTCGAGCCAAAAAACTTTGCCAAGCTCATGGAGATGGCGTCTGAACAGAAGATCTCTTCACGCGCCGCAAAAGACATTCTCGCGGAAATGTTTGCACAAGGCGGTGATCCTGAAAAGATTGCGCAAGAAAAGGGGTTGCTCCAAAAAAGTGATGAGAGCGAACTCCTTACGACAGTAAAAAAAATCATCGAAGAGAATCCACAAGTCGTAGCAGATTATAAAGCTGGCAAAGACGCGGCTCTGCAATTTCTCCTTGGGCAAGGCATGAAAGCTACGCGAGGAAGTGCCAACCCAGAAGTACTCAAAAAACTCCTCGCCGCCGAGCTCGCCAAATAAGAGCGAAGAATACCCCACAAAAATATGCAATACGACGATCTCGGACCAGAACATGTCCTCATGGTATACGACCCAAAGATCGGCATGCGCGGTTTCCTCGTCATCGACAACACCCTCCTCGGCCCAGGGAAGGGGGGTTTCCGTATGACCGAAAATGTTACTGCCGACGAAGTAGCACGACTCGCGCGAGCGATGACGCTCAAAAATTCTCTTGCGGGTCTCCCTTTTGGTGGCGCAAAGGGTGGCATTGTCTGGAACGGCGGCACAAAGGAACTTAAAAAGAAATTCGTGGAGAGCTATGCCCGAGCCATCAAACCATTCCTCGTCAAAAAATACATTTCTGCGCCGGATGTTGCGGTGGGGGAAGAAGAAATCCGCTGGTTTGTGGAGGCGGTGGGCAACCTTCGCGCCGCCACAGGTAAGCCTGCCAACCTCTGCCTCGAAGTTATCAATGGAAAAGGCAAGAAGACGATGCGCTGCGGTATCCCACACGAGTTTGGGAGTACTGGCTGGGGCGTGGCACAAGCCACCCGCATCGCCACTGAGCACGCCGGGCTCGATATAAAAGGAGCTACGGTAGCACTCGATGGTTTTGGCAATGTGGGGAGCTTCGCAGCAAAATATCTCACCGAGATGGGCGCACGAGTCATGGGCATCTCCGAACACGGCGGATCACTCATCGCAAAAGCAAAAGAGGAGCTCAATATACCAAAACTTTTCGACGCAAAACAAAAAGGGAAAAGTGTTTTTGATGTTTCAGAAAGTAAAAAATCTCCGTACTCAAAAATTTTTGAACTCCCGGTAGATATCCTCATTCTCGCATCGGTAACAGACGTTATCAACGAAACGAATAAAGACAAAGTCCGAGCGAAAATAATAGTCGAGGGTGCCAACATCCCCATGAGCGAATATATCGAGGAGGAATTTTTCAAGAAGGGGATACTCGTCGTGCCCGACTTCCTCGCCAACGCGGGCGGAGTCATCTCTTCCTACGCCGAACATCGCGGCTACAACCCGAAAGACATGTTCCATACCGTAGAGAAAAAAATTACGGAAAATACGCGAGAAGTACTCAACATGAGCAAGAATAAAAAAATAAGCCCACGCAAAGCAGCGCATGAGATCGCACTGGCGCGACTCGGGGAAAAGAAGAAGTAGTTATTTCTCAATCTCCCGCAACACTTCTTCGCTGTTCATCTTTTTGTAAATCACGGCCATCACAGCAAAGGCAATAATGACGAGGATGATGGCATAGTGCCCAAACACGTCGCTCGATTTGCCAAAAAAGTAGCCGATCGCATTAAAACCGGTGGCCCAAATGGCCGAGCTTACGAACATGAGAATTCCAAAAAGCACTCGGGGTGTCTTGGCGAGCCCGCCCGCAACAGGGACAAAAACTTTCAGCGCGGGAATAAGCTTGCCCACAAAAAGAAATCCCGCACCCTTCTTTTTGAAAACGTGTTCAAGCTTCCGTACTTCTTTTTCGGGGATCATGTTCCACTTGAGGGCATATTTGACCCCATGCTTTCGCGTAGCCTCGTAGAGAAGAATATTACCGATGGTATTGCCCAGTGCGCCACAGAGCACCACGAGCGGCCAGCTGAGGTCGCCCTGAGCGATGAAATACCCGGTGATGATGTAGAGCACCTGACTCGAGGGGAGGGTAGAGAAGCCGTTGGCGATCATCAGTAAAAAAATCCCCGCGTAGCCGAGGGAAGTGACGATGGTTTCGATGGGGATGGATGGCATAGGGATATTGTAACACAAGAAGTAAAACCCCTGATCTTAGGGGCTTTTTACTTCTTTACGGTAATGGTGAGGTTCTTTCCGGCTTTGAGACAGCGAGTGCACATCTTGATGCGGCCGCCAGCAGGAAGAGCCGCCCATTGGAGGTTTGGCTGTCGGCGTTTCTTGCCGATAGGGTTGTACTGAGTAGCACGCGTGCGGTTTGAGTAGCCGCCGGCCATCAGGGAAGATTTATTGCAAACTGGACATGCTTTTGCCATAGGTTTTTCTATGCTATCATAGTTTTTATATTATGCAAGACATTGACCTCATCTTTTCCATAGCCGTCCTTATTATGTCTGTGGTGGTGCACGAGGTATCCCACGGCTTTGTTGCCAATATGCTGGGGGACCCAACCGCCCGGATCCTGGGGCGCCTGACCTTGAACCCGATCAAACATCTCGACCCGGTGGGCTCTTTTTTTGTGCCAGTACTCCTCGCTCTCGCCAATGCTCCCGTTTTCGGCTGGGCAAAACCAGTGCCGTACAATCCGTACAACCTCAAGGGCAAGTTTGGTGACGCGAAAGTCGCCGCCGCGGGACCACTTTCAAATCTCCTCCTCGCCGTGGTCTTCGGGCTCGTGCTCCGCTATGCCGTAAGCTTCGGTATCAGCCCCGACGCTCCCGCTATGCGCATCCTCGACGTCATTGTCGTCATCAATATCCTCCTCGCGGTCTTCAACCTCATCCCCATCCCACCGCTCGATGGCTCAAAAGTACTCTTTTCTTTTCTTCCATATCAACTGCGTGGTCTTCAAGAATTCCTGGAGCGCTACTGGCTCATCTTTATCGCCTTCATTTTATTCTTCTTGTGGAATATCCTCGCACCCGTCGTCGCTCTTCTCTACCATCTAATTGTGGGAGTCGGGGTGCAGGTGTAAAACAAAAAATCCCCACACGGGGACTTTTTGTTTTACTTGGATCCTTTTTTCTCAACCTTCTCTGTCTTGTGCGGATTGTGGTTGGGGCAAGCTTTGTCGCTACAACGCTCGGGGATGGTCTTCGTGCCTTCCATCATCAGAGCACCGCAGACTTTACAGAGATTGCCGGTCGGCTTCGCTTTGATCGCATACTTACACTTGGGATAATCCGAGCAGGAATAGAAAATACCATATCGCCCGCGACGCTCTGCCATCTCGCCCTCTTTGCAGACCGGGCATTTTATACCAGTGGTCACTGGAGCAGACTCGTCTTTCTTTACATACTTACACTTTGGATAATTCGAGCACGCGACGAAGCGGCCAAAGCGGCCATCGCGCTCGATGAGGGGCTTTCCGCAATCGGGACACATCTCACCCGTGAGCTTGGGCCCTTCCATCTCTGTGCCATCTTCAGATCGCGCACCATCGCAATCGGGGAAGCGGTCGCACGAAAGAAACTTTCCATTTTTTCCGAGTTTGAAGATCATCGGCGCGCCACACTTTGGACACACGGTGCCTTCGGGCGCGGGACCGAGGTTTGAGATCTTCTCCACTTCTTTGTCTTTCTTTTTTACCTGTTTCAGAAACGGCGTGTAGAAATCCGAAAGCGTCTTCTCGTATCCGCGCTCGCCATTGGCAATATCGTCGAGCTCTTCTTCCATCTCTGCAGTAAATCCATCAGAAATAATATCCGCGAAGTGTTTTTCGAGAAATTCGGATACGACTTCGCCCGTAGCAGTGGGCTTGAGCGATTTGTTTTCTTTTTCCACATAGCCTCTGTCCACGATAGTCTTCGTAATACTCGCGTACGTGGAAGGGCGGCCGATGCCTCGCTTCTCGAGCTCTTTCACGAGCCCCGCTTCAGAATAGCGATTTGGCGGTGCGGTCTGTTTTTTGTCGGAATGCGCTTCGATGAGCTTGAGTGGGTCAGCAACAGAAACTTTCGGAAGCTCAACATCATCTTCGCGAGCAGCCGGATCGGCGAGGAGCCAGCCAGCAAAGAGCAGCCGTGAGCCCGTGACACCGAAGTCGGGGATTCCGCCACCTTCTACATTGGCAATAATTTTCGTCTTCAGAAGTTTTGCGTCGGCCATCTGCGAGGCGAGGGTGCGAGCGCGAATGAGAGCGTAGAGATCTTGCTGTTCTTTCGAATGCCCGGCCCTCTTTACACGTGCATCGGTGGGGCGAATAGCTTCGTGCGCCTCCTGCGCATTTTTCGATTTCGTTTTGTATTCGCGGAGGTCGACAAACTCTTTTCCGAATTCTTTTTCTATTGCCACCGCCATGGTCGCCACCGCTTCTTTGGAAAGAGTAGTGGAGTCGGTACGCATGTAGGTGATAGCTCCCGATTCATAAAGCTTCTGCGCGATCTGCATAGTGCGCGAAGGAGAGAACCCGAGGCGGGTCGAGGCGACCTGCTGGAGAGTAGAAGTGATAAACGGCGCGCGAGGAGAGCGCTTGGCTTCAGACTCTTTCAGATCAGTAACTTTCCATTTTCCTTTTTGTGCGGTCTCGAAAATATTGGAGGCGACTTTTTCATCGCGCGGCTCTTCGGCACACGTGAGAGTAATTTTTTCTTTGGCGTGGGTTTCTACATCTACCGAAAGCACCCAATAATCTTCGGGAACAAACGCGCGGATTTCTCGCTCACGCTCACAGAGGATGCGGAGAGCGGGGGATTGCACACGCCCCGCCGAGAGCCCGTAGCGAAGTTTTTTCCAGATGAGACCAGAGAGGTCGTAACCCACGAGGCGGTCGAGCACACGGCGAGCTTCCTGTGCTTGACGGAGATTTTGATCGATACCACGAGGATGTTTTATGGCCTCTTTGATAGCACTCTCGGTAATCTCGTGAAAGACCACACGCTTGGGCCGCTTGAGCCCTGCCGCCTGCGCAATGTGCCAGGCTATCGCTTCGCCTTCGCGGTCGGGGTCGGTCGCGAGGAGGACTTCATCTGCCTTGTCTGCGAGTGTTTGGATCTCTGCGACGATTTTCTCTTTGCCCTTTACCACTTCATAGTGCGGCACGAAACCGCCGGGAATATCGAGCGCGGCTTTGTTGCTTTTCGGAAGATCGCGGATGTGGCCTACCGATGCGGTGACCTTAAATCCGGCTCCTAAATATTTCGATATAGTCTTGGCCTTTGAAGGCGACTCGACGATTAAAAGCTTCATGGGTTTAATTAAATACTATATATGTGTACTTTTTGCAAACATTCTTCTCTATGATAGTATAAAAAACGGAATAAGGACATTCACTCTGCTGTGAGATGTAGCAGCGAGATAATGGTTGATTTAAACTTTACTGGAGAAATCCGATGGACGAGAAAAAGTGGTGGCCCGATCCGCGCTGTAGTCCCGTCGACAGGGTGATCGGCGGAACCAAAGAGACGGTCATCGAGCCCAGCTGGGAAGCGCCCATCATCCTCGACCCCGAGTTCTAACGAACCAAGGCTGCCTGTTGCCGTATTCACACAGGAATTCAGCGAAAGCTGAGTTGTCGGACTCGGGCCAGAGATTGAAGAGCGTCTAGACGTTGGAGGAAGCGGGGTCGAAAGGTCCCGCTTTTTACATGCCCCTCCGTATTTCTCCGAGCTCTTCTTTCACGAGCCCTTTTATTTCCATCACCATCAAAAGTGAATTTATTTCTTGCACTGAGAATTTCGCCGTGCGGATGATCTCGTCGCGAGGAAGCGGCTCGATCAAGAGCTCCCAAATATGCCGCTCTGCATCGGAGAGCTCGGCGAGAATTTTTTCTTCTTTCTCTCTATCAGCAGAATCAAAACCAAAAGTATTTCCCGTCTCAAATCCGAGCGCCACGAGTACGTCTTCTCCTGTCCCCACCGGTGTCGCCCCCTGCTTGATGAGGCGGTTTGTCCCGCGCGAATTGGATGAGAAAATTCCGTTTGGTACCGCGAGCACATCACGATTGTACTCTGTAGCGAGGCGAGCGGTAATGAGCGTCCCGCTTTTTTCATCCGCTTCTATCACGAGCACCGCACGGCAGAGCCCTGCCATGATGCGATTGCGCTGGGGGAAACTGTAGAGCGTCGCTTTAAAATCGTTTTCATATTCCGAAAGCAAGCCACCGCCCTTTGAAACAATCTCTTCCGCGAGGCGAACATTGCTCTGCGGATAGAGCACGTGCGGGCTGAGCCCCGAGCCCGGCACCGCGAGTGTCTGGAGTCCCGCATCAAGGGCGGTGCGGTGGGCGAGTGCGTCGATACCGAGAGCGAGGCCGGAGACAATGGCGATATCGTATCCTCGAAGCCCGGAAATAATTTTTTCGCACGCATCTTTGCCGTACGTCGTGCACCGCCGCGAGCCCACTACCGCGAGCAAGACCGTCTCCGGAGAGGGAAGTGCACCCGCGAGAAAAAGCTGCTTGGGCGGCTGAGGGATTTCGAAAAGTTGCGGAGGAAATTCTTCGGGAGGAAGCTCGCGGATAGGGTACGACATGCGGAGATTGTAACATTCACGCTCGTACAGAATACATTGACAAAGCTTTATAGATTAGATATACAGAAAGAAGTCTACTTGTTCTGAGAATACGGAGAATAGTCATGCGAATATACTTTACCATCTTGTTTCTTGTAGGATGCGCCGCGGAGATTATCTTTTCGATCAGCACAGAGGGACCAAGGAATCCATGTATCTTGGAAGGTACCTTTCAGCAAGGAATAGCACGGGGATATCGACCCGAGTATGGCGAACGCCAAAAATTCGTCGCAAGACGCCGCGCAGCGCTCGTCGCCATGGGCGCGATCATCATGCGTGATGAAAAAGAATGCCTTTCGAGCGGACACAAAACAGTGATCTATTACTAGTCCTCTACTAGCCCTCTCGAAAACCAAAAACAGGCCCTGAGAAATCTTGGCCTGTTTTCTTTTACTACTTCTCCAGATCTTTGATTATAATTTTCTTCATCTGAAACATTTGTTGCATAGCGTAGTCTCTTTTTTCTTTGTCGGAAGAGGTAGAGAGTTCGGTCAATTTTTTCGGGACAACCTGCCAAGACAAACCATACTTATCCTTACACCAGCCACACTGGCTCTCCGCCCCGCCATCGGCCACAAAGGAATCCCAATAATAATCGGTCTCTTCCTGATCTTCGGTATTTATAGTAAACGATACAGCCTCTGTGAATTTAAAGGTCGGCCCCGCAGCGAGCAGATCGAAGCGTGTGCCGAAAATCTCGACCGTGCCAAATTGAAATTCACCACCGGGCCCATTTCCCAAGTCTCCGAGATGGACCACACGGAAATTGTCTTTAAAGATATTCTTGTAGTATTCCACGACCTGAGGCAAATCTTTCTCAAACCAGAGGCAAGCCGTAATTTTATTTTGCATATTTATTTTATAGTAATGTGAATAATCTTTTGAGAGATACTGCTCTTTTTTATCGCACGCTCAAATCCCCCCAGTACCCTCACTATACATATTTTTCTGCTAAATATCTAGCGGTGTTTACATTTCTTATCGTCATAGATTTATACAGCTTGTGGCCGATAATTTTTGCAAGATGGCTTTTGATTACATCTTCTCTTTTCACGTTCCAGATGATCGCCCCCTTCACATATTTTATTTCAACCAATTCTCTTTTTATGGGGAGCTCGGCGATGATCTTTTTCGAATCGGCCTCTGCGAATAAATAAGCCACGTCAGTCCTTTGAAGAGCATCATTCTGCCAACCCTCGGGAATAGCTTCTACTATTTTCTGCATTTCAGATTGTTTTTTCACCAGCACCGGGATTTCAAATCCAAATTCTTTCTTCAAGCCGCCTTCAACTTTTCTGAAAACAACCTCCGTCTTGTCTTCCGATTCGAAAATAACATTTCCCGAATTGATATAAGTAGACACATTGAGAAAACCCAGAGATTCGAAAAGCACCCTGAGCTTCTTCATCTCGACTTTATGATTTCCCCCAACATTTATCCCGCGGAGTAATGCGACGTATTTCATGTAAAAGTTTAATTGAGTTATTCAGGGTTTCTGTTGGTATCTTGAGCCGCGGGCAGATCTAAATCCAACTATACCGACAGGCTACCTTAAACTAAAGCTCTGTATTTTTTAAACCCTTATCCAAACTGAAAAGTTAAGAAATCAACTATAGTTAGTGTTGTAAATGTTGAGAGCCAGAACAGTGGCAGAACAACCAGCATAAACCCCATGAGCTGACTAATGATCTTTGATTTGAAAGTCAGGTGGTTAATAGTATCAATAAATCCCAAGATTGACGTAACCACTAACACTTCAGAAATAACAGTGATTACATATAGTAGATTATTCCCTGTTGACTTAGCTATGTACCAAAAAACACTGACAATCGAAAGATAGCCCAAAAACTGAAACCATTTCGGAGTGAGGAAGTGAACTAGCTTAAAAAACCCATCCATATTAGATTCAATCGTTTCAATGTATCTTTTTAAAATTTCGTCTTCTTTGTAATTCATAATATCAAACATCTAACACGACAATGCGGCGTGGCCGGTCTAGAACCTTGCCGTTCCAAGCAGTGTAAAGGTTCTTTGGCGACTTTGCAGCTAGGCAGATTTAGAAGGAACGGTCTGCTCATTTTGTTCTATCGGCGTTTGGGATGTAGATGTTCCCGTTTGAGTGGGCGTACTGATGGCCGTGTTCCATGCCGTTGTAAGACCAGATGTAATTGCGCCATACTTTGCCAGTAAATCTTCCGCTATCTCACCGATACGTACAATACTAGTATCGAACCTCCGTGTGGTGTCCGAAGGGTCAAGCTCCATAAGCTTGTGCATTACATCGATACGTAGTTTATTAAACTCTTGCAGAGAACCTAGGAAATCTTCTTTGCTTGGAAATTCAAAGAGTCTAAGTTCTCGGCAAAGTTCTCCCAGGGGAAGGTTCGTGCGTTTCTTTTGACCGTCTAAAAACAAGACCGCTCCAAATTTCACGTAAGATTGTACGGAGACCATTTTTAGCAGATTTTCTAGTAAGTGTCTTGCAAGGTAGTCGATCACGTTCGCATAAATAAGAACCGCTGAAAACGCTCCTTCAGGCGTTGTCTTATTTTGAACACGCGCGAAATTTATTAAGTTATCCTTGAACTCAATATTGTCGTGCTGGAAGGGAATATAAGAGTGGATATTTTTATACATAGGGTGGTCGCGGAACACGCTATCACGTTCCTGCGGAGACGGAGGGATTCGAACCCTCGAGGGATTTTACTCCCTACCTCGTTAGCAGTGAGGCGCTTTCGGCCACTCAGCCACGTCT
>CALMXW010000102.1 GCA_937871115.1 uncultured bacterium | reverse complement strand
ACCAACATCACCACACTCGGGACTATTACTTCGGGGACTTGGAATGCTGGCACGATTCCACTTCTTTATGGTGGTACCGGCACCACCACCAATCGCTTCGGCGGTCTCTTCTACGGCGACGGTTCAATTTTCCGCCAAGCATCTTCGACCGGGCTGCTCGATTACGATCCGACACTCACACGGCTCACAGTCTCGAATGCGTCGACGACAAAACTCACAGCAACAAATGCAACGACGACAACTTTTGGAATTTCCGGTTTTACGGCAGGAAGCATTCCATTCATTGTGAGTACGGGTTCATTTGCCCAAAACAACAGCAGTCTTTTCTGGGATAACACAAACACAAGATTAGGCATCGGCACATCATCGCCGTACGCGAAACTCACCGTCTGGGGAAGTACTGGGGCAACGGGTGCAAAGATTTTTGAAATCGCAAACAGCGCTTCTACTACCGCATTCTCTGTTACCGACATGGGAAGTGTCACTCTTCCGGGAATTCTTACGGTAAGCACGACCACCGCTACCTCTACTTTCTCCGGCGGAGTGAGTCTCGCCGCGTTTAGTCTCACTGGATCCGCGACTTCTACTGCGGCGAATGGAATCAACCTTACGGCAGGATGTTTTTCAATCAACAATACGTGCGTAGGTGCAGGGAGCGGCACACCGGGTGGCTCGGACGGGCAGTTCCAGTACAAGAGCGGTTCTTCTTTTGCGGGAGCGAGCAGTCTCACATATGACTCCACAAACAATCGCGTCGGCATCGGCACCACCACTCCGTACTCTATACTCACTGTGAATGCTTCCACTCGACCACAGCTCGTCCTCTCTGACACGACAGCCGGGAGCAACTTGAAACATTGGTATGCTTCTACTACCGCCGGAGATCTCGTGCTCGGTACACTCTCCGACAATCTCGCTACTCTCACCGAGCGATTCCGTATCACCAACTCAGGAAGTGTGGGCATCGGCACGTCGTCTCCAATGTCAAAACTCACCGTCGTGGGCGACACCATGGCAGCATCATTTACCGCTACTTCCACCACCGCTACTACGACGGCAATTGTGGCAACTATCGGACACCTTGAGACAGGGGCGGCGAGCTTTGAAGATGATGCGGGGCTGGTGTCATGGATCGATATGAATGTGTCGAGCACCCCGACGAGCGGGACAATCCAAGGATACGTCGCATCTCTCGACGGCACATCGACTATTGCTGTCCAGGGATCTGCCGATGGTGCGGGAAATATCTCTACGACGAGCATTGGTTTCTTCGTCTCTACTTCGACAGGTCTCGTAAAAGGGAGCGGTCTCGGTCTTCCTCGCGCACTACAAAATTACATCATCGTGGGCAACGGTACAGCGCAAGCGGGCATGGCAATAGTAAAAGGCGGACTCTGTGTGGACAACGATGGGTGGTGTACTGCGAGTACGACAGGGCGTATCAGCTCGATCACCTCTACCACCGGAGGAAGCGACGTTGCGGAAATGTATTACGCATCCACGACTCTCGAGGCGGGCGAAATAGTTTCGACTCGAGGCGGGTTCTCTATTGAAAAAAGTACCAGCGAAAACAGGGGACGCATTCTCGGTATCGTCTCTACTGAGCCGGGTGTCGTGCTCGGCCTTCCTCCGGGAGAAGACGGCGGAGTTGGCGCGTACCCGGTAGCGCTCGTCGGCCGCGTGCCGCTCAAGGTCAACCTCGAAGGTGGTGCCATTGCTCCAGGAGATCGTGTTACGCTTTCTTCCGTCTCGGGCGTTGGGACAAAAGCGACCACGAGCGGAATGACGGTCGCCATTGCACTCGGTTCGTTCAATGAAAATTCTGAAACGCACGACGGTGTGGGTACCGTGCTTGTGTTTGTGAATCTCGGATATTCTCGTCTTGACCCGCAGATATCTGGAGATCAGATTGTGGGCAACGGTATTTGGGAAGTGGATGAAACCGGAAGAATAAAAAATGTGATGCCATTTAGTGCGTCTGGTTTTGATCTGGTAGGCGTACATGAAATGCTTTCTGCGAGTGGAGACTGGAGCCTTTCTGCCGACGGAGTGCTCACTGTAAAAGAAATTCACACCAATAAACTCTGCATCGGCGCGACCTGTGTAGATGAAGGTCAACTTCGAAATCTCCTCCAGGGTTCTTCGCAAACTCCATCGTCTCCACCACCAGCACCACCTGAAAATCCTCCAGCAGATGACACGCCACCACCTTCGGATACTCCACCTGCCGATCCTCCAAGTGACACACCTCCGCCGAGCGACACTCCTCCGGCAGATGATCCGCCACCGAGCGCGCCTCCAGATTCACCACCAGCACCATGAGCTACTACAAAGTCTTAAGCATCACAATAATTTTCTTTGTCGTTAGTTGTGGAGTATATATCTCTGGTGGTTTTGATGCGGGTGCGGCTTTTCTTCAATCCATCTCTCCACGCTTTGGCAATAATTCTACTACGTACAGTCTCTCCAATGGTCTCGTGGGGCATTGGACTTTTGACGGAAGAGATACAAATTGGAATACAAACACTACTACTGATGTTTCGGGAAATGGGAATACGGGGACGATGATCAGTGGAGTGAGTACGAGCACAGCACCAGTCGTGGGGAAACTTGGGCAAGCATTTAGTTTCAGTAATAATACCACTCAGCAAGTCAATGTCGGCTCTGCTGCCTCACTTGATAATGTTACGAGAAAAACTATTTGTTCTTGGATATTCCCAAAATCTTACGGGATAAGCAGTACCGATTCCAATATCTTTTCAAAAGATGGCCTATGGGCATTCTTTCTCGGAGACGACGATGCGGGCATACAAGCTCTATATTACTCTAATCCTTTTTCGGGCACTTCTTATACCGGGCACACAGCGGCGAGCACTATCACTCTCAACACTTGGCAGCATGTTTGTGTCACCTACGACAACTCTTCCACGGCAAATGATGCGCTTTTGTATATTAATGGAGTGTCGAAAGCAGTAACAGAGTTGTTCACACCAACAGGAACAGCGAGTGCTGATGCAGCCTCTGATGGGATCATAGGAAACTACGCCCCCGCCTACAATGGCTCTTTCGATGGAGCCATCGACGACGTCCGTGTCTACAACCGTATTCTCACCGCAGACGAAATAAAACAACTCTACCTCCAAGGCTCAACACTAGAGCAATCTGTCTCTCCTCGTCCGAATTCAAATCCTTCTACCTATAGTCTCACCAACGGTCTCGTCGGATACTGGACTTTTGATGGGAGAGATACGAATTGGAATACGAATAAAACAACAGATATTTCAGGAAATGGGAATATAGCCACTATCGTCAATATGAGCACTGGAACAGCGCCAGTTGTGGGGAAGATAGGGCAGGGGTTTATGTTCGATGCCACGAATGATTATGTCACTGCTGGCTCGCCGGCTTCACTCGATGACATTGTAAACCTCACGGCGTGTGCTTGGATATTCCCCAAGTCAGGGGGGAAGTTTGGTGGAACTTTTCACACCGGTGAGATTGTAATGAAACAAGCAAGTGCCATTCTTGGTGGTTGGTTTTTTGAGGTGAATGATAAAGCCCCGCCAATAGATGTGGCATTTTACCGGAGTTTTAGTAGTGCGGATGGCTCCTGGCGAACAGCAGCCAATGCTGCGCTCTTGAATACCTGGAGCCATGCTTGTGTCACCTACAACAACTCTTCGGTAGCAAATGTCCCTACTATCTATGTAAACGGCGTATCACAAGCGCTCACCACTCTGAACACTCCGGTTGGTACCCGTGCAAATGACGCAGCAGGAGATCTTCAAATTGGTGACGAAATGGCATTCGATGAGACTTTCGATGGAGCCATCGACGATGTCCGTGTCTACAACCGTATGCTCAGTGCCGACGAAATAAAACAACTGTATCTTCAAGGTTCAACACTGAAACAATCCGTCTCCCCACGTCCGAATTCCAATTCGGCTACATATGGCATTACCAATGGTCTCGTCGGCTACTGGACTTTTGATGGGAGAGATACGAGCTGGAGTGCAAATACCACGGCTGATGTTTCGGGAAATGGGAATACGGGGACGATGACGAATATGAGTACATCAAGTGCTCCTGCGCCAGGAAGATTTGGGCAAGGATTACTCTTCGATAATAATGATGATTATGTTTCAACTGCACTTACTACGCACTACACACAGACGAGTATTTCAGCGTGGGTATTTGCGCGATCGGGTGGGGCTTCGGGATTGGCGCGTATTGTAGAGAAGAGGACAGGCGGGGCTCAAACATTCCTCTTTTACTACGAAGATGTGAATGGAGACATTGCTTTCAACAGGCAGTGGACAGGCGGAGGGTCTGACGGGGCAGGGAATGCAAAGTGGACGACAGGGACTCTCCCCTCATATAATACGTGGCACCACGTCGTACTTACTTACGACGAATCTTCGGCTTCAAATGTTCCAGCTATTTATTTAGATGGGGTGGCTCAAGCAACGTTCGTTGTTGTGGCACAGCCGAGCGGGTCCGTGGCCAACAATTCCGATCCATATGTTATTGGCAATCGGGGGGATTCGACTCGTGCGTTTGATGGCATCATCGATGATGTAAGGATGTACAATCGCATATTAACCCAAAGCGAGATAAAACAGCTTTATCTTATGGGCCGATAGATGGTAGGATAGAAGAAAGGGGAGTAAATAATAGAGTAAATATTATATTACACATGGATGACATACGTATTATTTCGCGAGAGCCAAACACAGTAGTCACGGTGGATGAAGAGCTTTTTGAAGAGGAGATGCTTCCTTCCGAAGAGCCCGAGCAGGAAGTACAAGAAGCTCCCAAGCGTTTCTCTCTCGACACACTTTCGCGCGGAATACTCGTGGTGCTTGTGTTCCTCCTTCCATTTTTTGTACTACCTCTCTCCGGCACCGCGTCGGAGCTTTGGAAGATGTTTCTCGTCGTCGGCTCGACCATTACGGTGTCGTTGCTCTGGCTTCTGGAGCGGCTTCGAAGTGGATCGGTGCCTCTCCCACGAACTCCCTTTCTCTTTTTCATTTTCCTCGTTCCGTTTATTCTCACACTCTCCTCTGTGTTTTCCGGAGCGTTTACGAACTCTTTCTTTGGGAGTGGTATAGATCCTGATGCTTCTGCTTTTCTTCTTCTTTTATTCTCCCTCACTTTTCTCATCTTTGTTCTTTCTACAAAAGGGAGAGTGCAGTATTTTCTGAAAGCGTTTCTTGCTGGTGCTTTTGTACTCCTCTTTTATCAAATCTTCTTTTTGATTTTCCCCGAGAAGATAAATTTTTTCGGCTGGAGTACGCTCATCGACAACTTGCTTGGAAGGTGGAGTAACTTGGGTATTTTTTCTGCCCTCACTCTCATGCTTCTTCTCATCTTACAACCGAGGAAGTTTCAAGGAAGGAAAATTTCTACGATTCTTTTCTTGTTACCCTTCATTTTCTCGCTTGTCTTTGTTTGTCTGGCTCTCCCAAAACTTTTCTTCATCCCACTCGGGCTCCTCTCATTGTTCCTTGTGTCGTATACGTATTTCTATACCGAGAGTCGGTCGAGCGCCCTCTTTCCGCTCATAGTCTTGGTCGTTTCCGTAATCTTTACTCTCAGTACTCCTTTTCACGATAAGATTACTTCTCTACTCTCCATTCCTCCTGTGCGAGAAGTGAGTCCTTCACTCACACACACCGTGAGTGTTATGAAATCCACGTTTGCGGAAGGAGTGGGGAAGACAGCCCTCGGCTCTGGTCCAAATCGTTTTGCTATTGAGTGGCAAAAATATCGTCCGGTTGTTTCGGCAGAGACCGTACCTCTCTCTATGGGTTTTATGTACGGCTCGAGCTTCTTGGCCACCACCATCATCACGAGCGGAGTACTTGGCTTTATTGCCTGGTGTGCATTTATTTTCATATTTATTGCCATCGGTGGGTATGTCCTTTACATGAAACGCGACTTGTTTAAAGAAAATGAGTATGGGAAATTTGTTCTTGCTTCTTGGGTCGGAGCGACATTTTTGTGGCTCGTGCTTGTCGTCGCAAACCCGGGCGTAACACTCATTATTCTTGCGTTTATTTTCACCGGGCTTTCTCTTGCCGGACTGTCCGACCTGGGTGCCATACGAGTCCGTTTGCTTTCTTTTGCACACGAGCCGCGCCTCGGTTTTTTCTCAGTCACGATCCTCCTTGTCCTTATGGGGATATTTATCGGTTTCTCGTATAAGTTTATAAATCTCGATCGAGCACTCTTCGCATACCGAGGAGCGGTGATATCTGCTAATAGCGGAAATCTCGAACAGGCCGAAGCCGCACTTCTTCGTGCCACGGCTCTTTCTCCGTACGACGCATTCTACCGCTCGCTTTCAGATCTTTCTCTCGCTCAGTTGGGAAATATTCTCAACCGCCGCGACATGGGTCCAGATGATCTCCGAATTGCTTTTCAATCTACCTTTGAGCGGACAGTGAGTAGTGCAAAGAAAGCTACCGAGGCGGATCAGGAAAATTACGCCAACTGGGTTACCTACGGAAATGTATTTGCCGCCATCGCCCCGCTCCATATCACTGGACTCGAGCAATCGTACGACTTAGCAAAAGCTGCGTATGAAAAAGCACTCTCGCTCAACCCACTCGCTCCAGACCTCTACCTCACTCTCGCTCGCCTCGACCTCTCTTCTGGGAAAAAAGATACAGCGAAAAGTCTTATCGGAAAGGCACTGTCCATCTCGAAGAATACTCCGGATGCGTATGTTCTCCTTGCTGGTATACAAGAAGGCGAAGGTAAAACGCGCGATGCTATAAAAACACTTGAGCAGGCTATTGTTGCAGATCCACAAAATATTGTCTTGCTCTTCCAGCTTGGCTTCTTGCGGTACCAGAGTGGGGATTATGTGCAGGCTATATCGGCGCTTGAAAGGGCAGTTGCGATACACCCTCCGTACGCGAATGCAAAATATTTCCTCGGACTTTCGTACTATAAAGCTGGGCGCACAAACGATGCGATAAGGCAGTTCCAAGAGGTTTTGACACTCAATCCAGACAATGCCGAAGTGCCAAGCATTATTGAAAATCTGAAAGCGGGGAAGGAGCCGTTCTCTTCGTAGAAGAATTATGATAGTGTTATTAATTATTAAACAATTGATACATGTATGAACGAATTTTTTCAAAATCCTCGAGTCGCACGATCTTTCGTCGCACTCCTCTTTAGCGCCTCGCTTGCCCTGGTGGCTCTCGCTTTTAACACAATAAAAGAATTTTCGTTTATTGGTCGAGATATTGCTCCGGTAACGATGATTACTGTCGCTGGAAAAGGAGAAGCATTTACTGTCCCCGACATCGCTGAGTTTAGTTTTTCGGTAGTAAAAGAAGCGAAGACGGTTCCTGAAGCACAAAAGCAGGCGACTGACGCAAGCAATGCTATCCTCGCTTACCTCAAGACTGCGGGGATTGAAGACAAAGATGTGAAGACTATCGATTACAGTGTCAATCCGCAGTATGAGTGGCAGACAGCAGCAGCGCAGATTTGTCGCCAGGGGTATTGCCCTCCAGAAGGCAAGCAGGTACTCATAGGATATCAAGTAAATCAGAGCGTTTCCGTAAAAGTACGAAAAATTGATGATGCCGGGAAACTTCTTTCTGGTGTGGGAGAAAAAGGAGCCACCAATATCTCGGGTATTCAATTTACTGTCGACGAGCCAGAGAAGGTAGAGCGTGAAGCTCGCCAAAAGGCCATTGCTGATGCGAAGACAAAAGCAGATGCCCTCGCAAAAGATCTCGGAGTAAAGATTGTGCGCATCGTACAATACTCCGATTCTGGCGCTGGTACACCGCCGGCATACCCGATGATGTCGCTCGGCAAGGCCGCTGACAGTGCTCAAAGTATTGCCCCCGAAATCCCAGTAGGATAGAATAAAATCACTTCAAACGTAAGTATTGTCTACGAAATTCGATAGGGGTTTCTCAGGTTTGACTCTTGAGAGCTTCGGGATATAATATCCTCGCGTGCTTCCTTTTGGTAAGGAACGTGATTACTCGTCTTAATATTTATTACCTATTATGTCAGTAAAAAACAAAATTATACCGTTGGGTGACCGTGTTCTTGTAAAGCCCGTCTCGCCGGAAGATAAGAAAAGCAAGGCCGGGATAATTATTCCAGAGACAGTAGACAAGAAACGCCCTGAACAAGGTGAAGTTATTGCTGTGGGTGCCGGACGTGTGACGGATGATGGAAAGACAATCCCAATGAAAATAAAAGTGGGTGATCGTATTATCTTTTCTGAGTACGGACCCGATGAAATAAAAGTGGACGGAGAAGAATATTTTATCCTCAGAGAAGATAATGTTCTCGCTATTATTAAGTAATCCAGTAAGACAAAACTCCTATGGCAAAACAAATTGTATACGAAGAAAAAGCGCGCACACTCCTCAAGGCTGGTATCGACAAAGTGGCAGATGCGGTGAAGATTACACTTGGTCCGCGAGGGCGCAATGTCGTGCTTGAAAAAAGCTATGGCGCTCCGACGATTACGAATGATGGCGTGTCTATTGCGAAAGAAATTTCTCTTTCCGACAAGATTGAAAACATGGGTGCCGAGCTCATTAAAGAAGTGGCATCAAAGACGAACGACATCGCAGGAGATGGCACCACCACGGCCGTCGTCCTCACGCAGTCTATGGTGCGCGAGGGTATGAAGCTTGCGTCTCTTGGTGCGAGTGGAATGGGGATTCGCCACGGAGTAGAAGCTGCGGCAGGAGCCGTTGTTGAAGCACTCAAAAAAATTGCGAAGCCGATCAAAAATCATGCAGAGATAAAACAGGTCGCAACCATTTCTGCTGAGAGCGAAGAGATCGGCGGGATCATCGCGGACACGATCCAGAAAGTCGGCAAGGATGGCGTGGTGACCGTAGAAGAGTCGCAGTCTCTCGGCATTGAGTCGGAAGTAGTGGAGGGCATGGCATTCAACAAGGGCTATGTCTCTGCGTACATGATTACCAATGGAGAGCGTATGGAGGCCGAGTACCGAGATGTGTCTATCCTCATTACCGATAAAAAGATTTCGAGTGTAAAAGAAATTCTTCCGCTTCTCGAAAAACTCGCTCAGTCGGGGCGAAAAGATATTGTCATCATTGCCGACGATGTGGATGGCGAGGCACTCACCACATTTGTCCTCAACAAACTCCGCGGGACATTCAACGTGCTCGCAGTGAAGGCTCCAGGTTTTGGCGACAAGAAAAAAGAAATACTTGGCGACATTGCGGTCACGGTGGGCGGTACGGTGATCTCCGAAGAGCTCGGCACCAAGCTCGAAACTGCAGAGCTCAAGATGCTCGGCTCAGCGCGAAAAGTTATTGTCACAAAAGACATGACCACGATAGTCGGCGGCAAGGGCAAGAAGTCCGATATCGACACGCGCGCAACTCAGCTCCGAAAGCAGATCGAGATGACCGATTCGAAATTTGATAAAGAGAAATTGACCGAGCGCCTCGCGAAACTTTCCGGCGGTGTGGCGGTGATCAAAGTGGGTGCGGCGACAGAGACGGAAATGAAATATTTGAAACTCAAAATCGAAGATGCAGTCAATGCCACGAAAGCTGCTATCGAAGAGGGAATTGTCCCTGGCGGCGGTGTGGCTCTCCTCAAGGCGGGAGAGATGGTCGCGAAAGACAAAGAAAAACAATTTGCGAAAGATCTTCACGCCCTCGAATTTCGCGCCGGATTTGAAATGGTACTCCGCGCTATTGAGGCTCCGCTTCGGCAGATTGCGACCA
This sequence comes from uncultured bacterium, assembly GCA_937871115.1. Taxonomy (GTDB): domain Bacteria; phylum Patescibacteriota; class Minisyncoccia; order Phycocordibacterales; family CAIJYI01; genus CALMXW01. Next base: position 667 of record CALMXW010000102.1, on the reverse strand, counting down.
ATGCGATGCAGGATGGTGCGGTGGTGGTAGACCGTGTGAAAAATATGAAAGGAGTAAACGGTGGCTACGATGCGAAGAGTGGTAAGTATGTGGAAGACATGATTGCGGCCGGCATCATCGACCCGGTCAAAGTCACCCGAAGCGGCGTACAAAACGCGGCATCGGTGGCGGCAATTCTCCTCACGACCGAAGTCGCAATAGCCGAAGAGCCGAAAGAAGAAAAGCCGATGGGTGGTGGAATGCCTGGGATGGGAGGCATGGGCGGAATGGATTACTAGAAAAAATTCAGGAAAATTTTACTAAAGGAAAAGCCCGGGCACATGCTCGGGCTTTTGCGTTCATCGCGTCAAGGCTTATGGTTTGAATCGTGCTATGTCGCACATGAGCGAGGCGACTTGCTGCTCGAGATCCGCGACCTCTCCGAGTACGTCAGTGACCACATCGTCAGTCATGTACAAGTGTTTCCACGGAGATGGGGCTCGGGTAGACACAAGGAGCGGCACCGCTCCACCCACCGGATACATGTCTGCTACTACGTGCGGGTTTTCCGGGAAGACCAACCAGCTGTGATGGAATCCCGTACACTGGAAATGTCCATCTCGGACCTCGACGGGGTAATGTGCTGCAAAAGCGCGGCAAATTGTATGGCAAGAAACTTCTTCGCCGA
>CALMXW010000101.1 GCA_937871115.1 uncultured bacterium | reverse complement strand
CAACGGTAAAAATCCCAGACACTACAGATTTTACCGACCGCATCCTCACCCAATCGACAAAAATCTACGATCGTACAGGGAATACTCTACTTTATAATACAAACGAGAACGTCCGCCGCACGATTATTCCTATAGACCAAGTACCGAAATACGCTCGCGACGCCACAGTCGCCATTGAAGACTCACGGTTTTACGAACACCATGGCATTGACCCAAAGGCTATTTTCCGCGCAATATTTGTAAACATTGGTAGTTTTGGTTATGCACAAGGCGGCTCTACTATCACCCAACAGGTAGCGAAGAATACTTTTCTGAGTCCGGAAAAAACCATCACTCGCAAGCTCAAAGAATGGATTCTCGCTATAAAAATCGAAAGCGTACTCTCGAAAGAGAAGATTTTAGAGCTCTACTTCAATGAGACATCCTACGGGGGAAGTTTGTACGGCATAGAAGAAGCTTCACAAGCATTTTTTGGAAAACCCGCCAAAGATCTTACTTTGGGAGAAAGTGCCTACTTGGCCGCCCTTCCCCAAGCTCCTTCATATTTTTCACCAAGCGGATATCATCGAGATGAACTTGAGAAGAGGAAAAATACTGTCCTCGATAGGATGGTTGAACTTGGATATATCACCCAAAAAGAACATGACGATGCCATAAAAGAAAAGGTTGTTTTTAAACCTGTCGAGGGCCGCGGTATTAAAGCACCGCACTTCGTTTTCATGGTGCAACAGTATCTTGAAGAGAAGTACGGAAAAGAGGCTGTGGAAAATGGCGGACTAAAAGTGACTTCAACACTCGATTGGGATCTTCAGAAATCCGCTCAAGAAATCGTATCAAAATACGGCGCTGAAAATGTAACAAAATTCCGAGCCAACAATGCCGCTACCGTGGGGGTGGATCCAAAGACTGGACAAATACTTGTCCTTGTAGGTTCGCGTGACTACTTCAACACCGATATCGACGGTAACTTTAATGTCGCCATTGCCCCAAACCGCCAACCGGGCTCTTCGTTTAAGCCTTTTGTTTACGCGACTGCATTTATGAAAGGCTACACGCCAGACACTATCGTTTTCGACCTTCCAACTGAATTCAACACCTCATGCACACCATACAGTAAGCCAAAAACACCCGATACAAAGCCAGATGAATGCTATTCACCAGAAAACTACGATCACATTTGGCGCGGCCCAATGACCATGCGTGACGCCTTGGCGCAATCAGTAAACGTCCCCGCTGTACAGACATTTTATCTCGCAGGAGTCCGAAACTCCATGACCACGGCACAAAAAATGGGTATTACTAGCCTCGGTGATTATCGCCGTTATGGTCTTTCTCTTGTGCTTGGCTCTGGAGAAGTTTCTTTACTGGAAATGACTGGTGCATATGGTGTTTTCGCAAACGAAGGAGTGAAAAATACACCAAATTACATTCTCAAAGTTGAAGATGCTGATGGAAACGTACTTGAAGAATACAAACCAAACACAGAAGAAGTCCTCCCAGCTGAAACAGCGCGTCAAATCTCAAGTGTTCTTTCGGATAATGCGGCTCGAGCACCAGCATTTGGACAAACATCAGCCCTCAACTTCCCCGACCGACAAGTAGCCGTGAAGACCGGTACCACCAACGACTACCGTGATGCCTGGATTATTGGATACACTCCTTCGTTTGCACTCGGATCATGGGTGGGCAATACCAACAACACTCCAATGGAGAAAAAGGTGGCTGGATTTATTGTTGCTCCAATGTGGAACGCCATTATGCAAGAGGCTCTCAAGAAATTTCCTGTTGAAACTTTCACTCCCCCGGTCCCAACCCCGCAAGACATTAAACCTATTCTCCGTGGTGTATGGGCAGCTGGCACGACCGGTGGAGCTGTGGACGCACACTCTATTCTTTACTGGGTAAATAAAGATGATCCTCGTGGACCAATCCCCGCAAACCCAGAGAGTGATCCTCAATACGATCTTTGGGAAACACCAGTACGTGATTGGATCAACAAAGCTTCAACGCAAGGTGGCCTTCCGGCGCTTTCGCTCGCCAAACAAGGAGCAAGTCAAAGTGTTGCGGGTACTATCGCCATTATGGCACCCGCGGAGGGACAAACTTTTCACCCAAACGAAAGTGTTCTTGTTCTCGCCGAGCCGCGTGGGGCAAACCCACTCGTAAAAGTAGACTTCTTTGTAAACCAAACGACTCTTGAAACAAAAACTTCCGCCCCATGGACCACTTCGTTTATCCCCGCACAAATTGAAGACTTTAAGCCAAACAACACAAACACCATCCGTGCTATTGGGTATGATT
>CALMXW010000100.1 GCA_937871115.1 uncultured bacterium | reverse complement strand
TCCAAGAACTCCAAGAAACACTGACAGCATTACAAAACCAAAATGCGAGCACTACCGCAGATCTTGTGGCTGAGCAAAACAAAAACACGCTTTTCTCTGCCCAGATCCAAGCCATTGGTAATACCGTAGGAGCGCTCGGTGGCACGGTGGGTACGCTCGAAAAACTTTCCAAGACCGACAAAGAGCTCCTCCAGAAATATTCGAAAGTATACTTCCTCAACGAAAACTACATACCCTCCAACCTCACGCCTATTCCCACGGAGTATCTTTTTGATCAGAAAAAGTTGAGCCAGCTCCACACCAACGCCCTTCCCTTTCTTGCGAAATTAGTCGCGGGTGCAGCACGGGATGGCATATCGCTTGAGATAATTTCTGCTTACCGATCTTTCTACGAGCAAGAGAGTCTCAAAACAAGCTACAAGGTGACGTACGGCGAAGGAGCAAATAAATTCTCTGCCGACCAAGGTTACTCGGAGCACCAGCTCGGCACCGCCATCGACTTCACCACTGCCAAGCTCGGGGTAAATTTTTCAAAATTCGAGACTGATCCAGCCTACAAGTGGATGAACGAAAACGCATACAAGTACGGCTTCATACTTTCGTATCCCGAAGGCAATTCGTACTACCAGTTCGAGCCGTGGCACTGGCGATTTGTCGGCACCGCCCTCGCCGCAAAACTCCATGCGGAAGGAAAGCACTTCTACGACCTCGATCAACGCGAAATAGCTTCCTACCTTGTCTCAATTTTTGACTGATGTACAATACACCCATGGACAAAGACAAAAAAACAAACCCCGCGGGTAGCGGAGTAAATCTCAACGAAGCCCTCAAGAAACTTGAAACCATAGCAAGTTGGTTTGATGCCCGCCGAGAAGTGGACGTGGAAGAAGGGCTCAAAAAAGTAAAGGAAGGCGCCGGGCTCATTGGCGACGTAAAAAAACGCCTTCGTGAAATAGAAAATGAATTTGAAGAAGTGAAGAAGGGACTGAACGGAGAAGATTCTACTTCCTAGACTTTCTAAAGACTTATACTTAGCTTATGCTTTGCCGCTCTTTATAAAAAGCGCTGTTATAATTTCATTGGCCTCTTCTTGGAGATTTTCGGCGCACGAAGATGACAATTTTGAAATATCCAAGACCTCACCCTCGTCGAAAGCCCGATGTTCATGAAGCTTTTCTTTTGGAGTGTCCCAATAGGAATATCTTTTCTGCGACTCCACCATTCCTCTTCCATAAGAAGAACGTACTGAAGCGCCCTGGGATTTTTTCTTTGCGGCTACTTCATGCCTCTGAATTTGCGCAATAGTATGATGATGGGCATATTTTTTCCAGAGCTTTTGAAAAAGCGCTGGCTCGTTGTCGTGAATGAGTATCCAACCGCCCCTCTCTTCGTCATAGCGAAAGTCTACCGTGTAGAGATCATTATGGATGTATTTTTCATACCAAGAAAGAGACTCGTAACGCTCTTTCAAAGCTTTCCTTGCCTTTCGTCTTGAAGACATCTTCGTCGTTCTGACGATGTAATATATGTCGTAGAGAGCAATGAGAGCGGCCAGAAAAAGGAGAAAAACGGCAAATCTCCATGGTGCGGTAAATACAGGAAGAAGGTTTGGTGAAATATCCATATACCTGAGTGTTTTAATTAAATAATGATATTTGACACTCTGCCAAATGTTCTGGCGTAGTTAATTTAAAGATACCTGAATAATTTAAATTTGTCAAGGAGCTCGCGACCTCCACTTCCCTTCCCTAGGAGTCGATTTTACGGGCAAAATGAATCCCAGAAAGCGCAATAAACCCTAATACAAGGAAGAGATACTGGAGTGGCAGATGAAAGACCGAGAGAAGTATTGTCGCGGAGATTGGAGCAATGATGTACGCGGTGGGCGAGACATTGCGCCAATCGGAAATAATTTCAGCGTGGCGAGTGCTCGTGTGGCGATAAAAGTACGACTCTGACATAATCTCCACCATTGCCGCCCCCACGCGAGTAATAAAAAGGATGGCCGTCCAAACAAAGATACTGGTTGGATTCAGGAACACCAGAGAAATCGTCGCGGTACCCATGATGAAGAAGCCGAGCATGATACCCCGCTTTTCATCATGCTTTGTATCGGCAAAAATCCCAAAGAGAAAATCGAAAAGGACAAATGGGAGCAGTACTATCGGCATCATAAAACCGAGAATTTGAGCGAAGCTAAATCCTATGTGCTGATAGAGGTAGATCGGCATATAGATGACCATCCACGCGTAGAAAAATTGCAAAAGGAAGTATCCGAGAAAGACGCTCAAGATATTTTTTTCTCTCCAAATCATCCGGAGAGACGCCCCAAAGGTAGAGTGGTCGTACTTTGGCTCTGAGTATTCGGGGAGCATAAACGCGAGAATATAGATCGCCGGAAGGAGCATTGCCGCCGCGAAGATATACACATCTTGGAAATGAGAATCTACGAGGAGCCGGCCAGCGATAAATGGCCCGCACAGGACGGCGAGGTTGAGGAGTGTAAAGAATGTTCCCCGAATATGCCCAGTCTTTCCGTCTGAAGAATGGCTCTTGAGGACGATATCGAGCGACAAGAAGACGGAGTTGAGGAAGACTTGGTGAAGAAGATAGACGAAGAGGAGCATAGGTGGCGAACCCAAGAGCGAAAGACTCGTGAGGGAGACTACCTCGAGGAGCGCGAATAAAACAAACATTCTCCGGCTTCCGAGCTTCCGGAGAATTTTTGGAATATTTGCGAGAAATAATACGGTGAGCGCATTACCGACAGCAAAGACGAGACCGACAATCTTTTCATCTACCAAGTTCTGCAGGAATGATGAATCGATATAGAGCGGTAGCGCATAGTGAAGA
>CALMXW010000099.1 GCA_937871115.1 uncultured bacterium | reverse complement strand
TTCGATTTGTCCTCGGCGGGCAGCATGAAAAAGATTTTACTGAAGCGTATGTCGTGATAGCGGGCCCGGGGGTACCGAGCGACAGCCTGTACCTTCTCGCCGCACAAAAAGCCGGAGTGCCTATCGAAAACGAAGCAAGTATTTTTTTTCGCCACGTGATGCGATCCGTCATTGCGATTACCGGCACGCGGGGCAAGACGACGGTCGCTTCCTGGACAGCATCACTCCTTGATTCGAAGTATCCGAATGTTCGGGTCACAGGCAATATGCAGACTGGTGTTTTTTCAGAGTCGAACCCGCTTCTTTCTGAAATTACTCGGGTCAAAAAAAATGACACTCCTGTCGTGGCCGAGCTCTCTTCGTGGCAACTTGAGTATTTGAACAACGACAAGTCTAAGGCGCCACATATTGCTGTGATTACAAATCTTTTCCCCGACCACCTGAATCGCTATGGTGGCAGTATGGAAAATTATGCGAGTGCGAAAGCAAATATTTTTTCACAACAAAACCCAGATGATTTTTTGATCCTCAATGCCCGCAATCCGTGGACGAAATTCTTCCTGTCTCTTCAGCCGAAATCTCGCGTCTACTTTTTTTCCGGAGCAGCGCTCCCGGTAGGCAAAAATGGTGTGTATGTGAAGTCTGGTGCGCTCTGGTTTCGAGATGGAAAGAAAGAAGAAAAATTGCTCGACGTAAAAGATTTTGGAAAACAATGGGGAAAGCACAATCTTGAAAATCTTGCTGCTGCAGTGCTTGCGGTGAGGCTTTTTGATCCAAAGATTCGTTTCTCGAAAAAATCTCTTGATGCCCTTACGAGTGTGCCCTTTCGACAGGAGATAATACTAAAAAATAAAAATTTATGCGTGGTAAACGACAGCGCAGCGACATCACCCGATGCGGTGTCTGCGGCGCTCAAGCGTTTTTGCGCGAAAGGGAAGTCGTGTGTGCTCATAACCGGCGGCACCGACAAAGATCTCGATTTTTCACTTCTTGCGCAAGATATGAAGAAATATATTCCATCAGATCGAGTGGTCTTTCTCAATGGTACCGCGACACAAAAGCTTCTTCGGATTCTTTTTGAGACAAATTTTTTCGGCAAACAGGATGCGCTCAAAGTTTTCGAGACCCTTGAAGAATGTTTTGCCTCAGCAAAAAAATCGCTTTCAAAAGGCAAAGGGACCATTCTCTTTTCTCCCGGAGCTGCCAGTTTTGAGAAATTTAAAAACGAATTTGACCGTGGCGAGCAGTTTAATGCACTCTGTAAAGGTTTGTGATAGAGTTATCCCGTTATGGGAAAAGCGCACAATTCCTCCAATCCTAAACTCCTCGGAAGTCCCCCGGGCTTGGCACCGAAGCGCATTGTGACCATCGGTGGCGGTACGGGTCAGTTTACCCTTCTCTCTGGCCTTAAGAGATATTCTATTGAGATTTCCGCCATTGTCTCTATGGCGGATGACGGGAGCTCAACCGGCATTCTTCGCGACGAGCTGGGTGTACTTCCGCCGGGAGATGTGCGCCAGTGTCTCGTGGCACTTTCCGATGCTTCCGAAGAGCTTCGTGACCTCATGAATTATCGTTTCGAAAACGGGGGGCTCCAAGGGCATACGTTTGGAAATATTTTTCTTTCTGCGCTTGAAAAGACGAGCGTGCATTCGAAAGACGCGGGAGGCTCAGCTTTTTTGGCGGGGGTGGAACACGCTATGAAAATCCTCAATGTTCAAGGGCGGGTGATCCCGGTGACCGGCGATGATGCACGGCTCAAGATGGAGCTTTGCGACGGGACGATTCTTCACGGAGAAGAAGTGATAGAGCAGGCAGACATCCAGAGCAGCGGGGTAAAAAAAATTTTTTACAACCCGCTCGTGCGCGCAAATCCGAAAGCGCTCGAAGCGATTCGAAACGCCGATGTGATCGCTATTGGTCCGGGAAGTTTTTATGAAAGTGTGCTTTCTATTCTTTCAATAAAAGATATTGCCAAGGCACTTTCAAAGACTCGCGCGAAAATAATTTTTAATACCAATCTCACCAACAAGCGCGGGCATACCAGCAGCTTTTCCGCAGAAGATTATGCCACAATAGTAGAAGAGTATATCGGGAAAGGCCGGATTGATTTTGTGACTCTGAATACAAAAAATCCTCCGAAAGAACTTTTGGAACGATACGAAAAAAAAGAGGGCGAAAAGGGGATCGTGAGAGCTCGAAATGCAAAACACAGCTGGAAACTCGTAAAAACCGACATTATCGGAGTCTCTCGCGTCCGTAATACCAGAGGTGACCGAAAGTCGGGAGACCGTTCGTTTATTCGTCACGACCCAGACAAGCTCGCGCGGATTATTGTCGCACTCTCTGAGTTTGCTGAATTTAAAAGCATTTTTGAAGAAGTAGGTTAAAAAGGGTAAAAAGTTTTCCACAGATACTTCCGCTTCAAAACGAAGAGGCGTATACTAGGGAGATGAAATTAGGTAGAGTCGAACTCCTTAAGAAAATATCTTCCGCAACACTCATTGCTTACTTACTTTTTGTAAGTCTTTATACTGCCTTTGAGCCTGGTCTCGCTCGTGCTGTGTCTGTGGAAGATCAAATCACCATTACTCAGTCTGTGACATCGAGTATCTCCATCACCTCTCCTTCGAATGTCACCATGACGGCACTTACGCTTTCGCAAAACACAGCCGTGGCGAGCACGACTTGGACTATTGTGACCAACAACTCCACTGGGTACACACTCAGTGTAAACGCCTCTGGTACTCCCGCGCTGCAGAGAATCACTGGCGGTGCTTCATTTGCCGACTACACCGGGGCACTTACTCCATGGACGGTTTCAAACGCGGTACAGTTTGGTTTCTCGGCTCTGGGTACGAATACCACTGGCTATGGATCTGATCCCGACAACAACTGCGCCACGGCAGCCACTGATGTCCCCAGCACTACTCTCGGGTGGAAAGGGTTTACGGGTACAACATTGATCCAGGTCGCCTCAAGTTCTGCCACTACGACTTCAGCTGGAGTGACGACGACTGTTTGCTTCGCCGACCAGCAGGCTACTCAGCTCGCGAGCTCGGGGACCTATGTGGCGACAACCACCGCCACGGCGACAACGAACCCGTAGAGAGTTTTTTGTTAGTTTTTTGGAGGAAAGTCCAGTTTCGTATCGTGGACTTTTTTGTTACTATAAAAGCATGTTTCGTATAAAAACTTTTCTTCCAATCGCTCTCTTTCTCCTCGTGCCGTTTGGAGTGTCTGCCTACAATATTCATCCCATCAGCACTGATATAAAAAACGACTTCGTTCTTTCTCCCGCAAAGCTTGAAGTGAAGCTGGATCCGGGCGACACTTCAAAACAAGAGATTACTGTCACCAACAGGCAAGACCGAAGCATGGATTTTTCTGTGAGTATTGAAGATTTTACCGGCTCGGAAAATCCAGCACAGGCGGTAGTGCTTCTTGGTAGCGAACGCGGGCCGTATTCTCTCCGTGATTTTCTCAAGCCAGAGATTGAAACATTTACCCTGAAACCGAAAGAAGAAATTCGTTTTTCTGTACAAGTTTCTATCCCCGAAGACGCTACTCCCGGGGGTAGGTATGGCACGGTGCTCATTTCGAGTGCCCCATCTCATACGAACGGTTCAGGCTCGGTGACTATCTCTCGGCTTGGTGCCTTGTTCTTCGTCCGAGTCAACGGCGATGCAAAAGAAGAGGGGCTTCTTTCTGATTTTCATATGAGTGGGGACAAAAAATTCTTCACTCAAGGGCCATTTCCTTTTGAAATATTCTTCAAAAATACTGGAAATGTACACCTTGTGCCATACGGAATCATCAGTGTAAAAAACATTCTCGGACAAGAGGTCGGCTCGCTTCAGATTGAGCCGTACTTCGCGCTCCCTTCTGCCGTACGCTATCGGCAAGTTACCTGGAATAAAGATTTTCTCCTGGGCAGGTATACCGCGACGTTGGCTTTGAATCGCGGATACGGAGATATTGTGGACAGAAAGACCGTTACGTTTTGGGTGTTGCCGTGGAAGATACTTTTGCTCGGGCTGGGCGCGGTGTTCCTTCTCGTTTCAATCATCTTTTGGTTTGGAAAGAAATTTGAAATTCGAAGAAAATAATTTTTGGCGTTGAGTTTTTATGTACTATCGTTTCTTCACATTCCTTCTTAGTCTTTTTGTACCCGCAATCGCTTTTGCAGCGGTGATGTCGAGTGCTAATTACAAAATTCAAACCGATAGCGTAAACGTCGGCGGTACAGAAAATTCTGCATCCGCAAGTTATCAGGTTTCAGACACCCTTGGAGAGGTGGGTACCGGACAGAGCTCGAGTGCGTCGTACAGTATTTACGCTGGCTATCGGCAAATGAACACGACGTATTTGGCCATCTCTTCGCCCTCAAATGTGACCCTCTCTCCGGCTATCAATGGCATCATTGGAGGTACGGGCGATGGCTCTGCAGCATGGACAGTAACCACAGATTCGCCGGGAGGATACACGCTTTCGATAAAAGCTTCCAATACTCCCGCGTTGCGCCTTCCGGGAGGCACGGACACGTTCGCCGATTACACCCCTGCGGGTGCGAATCCAGATTTCACTTGGTCCGTCGCGGCTGCCGCTTCTGAATTTGGATTTACTCCCGAAGGCGCTGACATTTTGCAGAAATACAAAGACAACGGAGCGACGTGCAATGCGGGATCAAGCGACACCACCGATGCGTGTTGGTACAATCTTTCCACGGCGAATGAAACTATTGCTTCAGGCTCGGCAGGGAACGGGCCATCGGGGACTGTCACCACCGTGAAGTTTCGCGCGACTGCAGGAGCTTCACATGTGCAAACCAGTGGCTCCTATGTGGCGACGACCACCGTAACTGCCATTGCGCTATGAAATTCTTCCGGAAAAATTTTTTAAAAGTTTTTCTTGCCACCCTTGTTCTTTTTTCTGCGCCGATAATTTTTGCTCTCGGAAGCCAGGTCACAATTACGCAAGATGTAAACAACGGGACATTTCAGTGTAATGACGGTATCGACAATGACAGTGATACACTCATAGACTATCCGGCCGACCCAGGGTGTTCTTCAACTTTGGATGATGATGAGACAGACCCGGTGAGTGGCGGTGGTGGCGGTGGTGACACTGTGCCGCCATCTCTCATAAGTACCACTCCCGTAGACGATGCGACAGGAGTGGCGAGTACTACATCGCTTGTGGCAAATTTCAATGATTGGATCTTGGTAAACTCTGGGAATATTTTTATAAAACAGACAAGTGATAATTCTATTGTTCAGACTATCCCCATTACGGGAGGAAGTATTTCTATATCGGGGGCTATCCTTACAGTGACCATTACGCCACTGAGCTCAGGGGTTTCGTATTATGTGGAGCTTGAATCAGGTATAGTAAAAGATTCTTCAGGAAATCTTTTTACGGGTCTTTCCGGAAATAGTGGATGGAATTTTACTGTTGCCGATACCGTCCCTCCGAGCATCACCAACCTCGTTGTGACCCCATCGGTAAATTCAGCGAGTATTTCATGGAATACTACCAAGCCAGCGCTCTCGCACTATCTGTGGGGGACGACGACCGACTACGCTTCAGGAAGCGGCACGGAGACTTCCTACCTCACGACACATTCGACAACACTTTCTGGGCTCATTGCCAGTACGCATTATTTCTACAAGATTGACGTGGAGGATGCTTCGGGGAACACGGCTTCGGTGACGGGCTCGTTTACCACACTGAATGGACAAGATACCACTCCGCCAGCAAATCCATCAAATTTTACCGCACAGGCTCTTTCAAATTCTATCGCTCTTTCTTGGACAAACCCCTCTGATCCAGATTTTACCGCCACTCGCATCACGCGCTCGACTGCATCGTACCCACTCCTACCATCTGATGGTGTCTTGATATATGAAGGGTCCGGGCAGTCGGTGACAGACGCGAGTGTCTCCCTCAACACGCGGTATTACTACAGCGCTTTTTCAAAAGATGCGAGTGGTAATTTCTCCTCCGGAGCTATTGCGAGCGAGATTATTTCTTCCTCAGAGCCACCTCCACCTCCTCCTTCACCACCAGGCGAGACAGGTACTCCACCCGGAGGAAGCCCGCCTCCAGAGACGGTGCCCCCTCCGATTGTTCCGCCTGAGACCAGTACAACAACTCCATCGACCTCAACTTCGACATCTCCCTCAGTAGGGAAACTGAAATTTTCTGACTTCAACTTTTTCCAAGTGGTTGGCGGAAAAGAAACGCCGATACTGGTCGATGAAAAGAGTGGTGTGAAAACAGACACGGGGACAAACTTGAAGATTTCTCTGCCGGCAACAAAAGCACCGCAAGGTTCCGCTCTGGTCATTTTTTCTCTGCAGAGCCCAGACAAATCGAAGACCACGACCGTCGTCTTGGCCCCGAATGAAAATAAAACCGCTTTCGAGGGAGTGGTTTCTGTGGATGAATCGGGGCAGTACGGAGCGCGAGCAGATGTGTACGGCCCCGGCAATCAGCCTCTCGCAGAAAATGTGAGCGGGCAGATAGACGCCTCGCAGCCGTGGCACCTTCCGTCGATACCATTCATTCCCCAAGAGATTCGTGACACCGCGGTGAACACGGTGACGACCATTAGCCCTGTCGCGGTACCCGTCTCCATCGCGGTGGGTGTGGGGCAAGCAGTGGCAGTGGCGGCAAATGTGACCTCGTTTTATGATCTCTATCTTTTGTTTCTGAAATTTATCGGAATCCTCCTCGCACCATTTCGCAAAAAGAAAGGCGATCCGTGGGGTGTGGTGTATGATGCCGTGACGAAACAGCCGATAGACCCAGCGGTGGTGGTGGTAAAAGAGATGGCCACGGGTGCTTCGAAAAACGCGATTACCGACCTCGATGGAAGATATGGTTTTCTCCTCGAGCCCGGGCAGTACATCCTTGAAGCCAACAAAACGCACTATGCATTTCCTTCGAAAAAACTTGCTGGCAATGTGCATGATGAGATGTACGACAATCTATATTTTGGTACGCCATTTGCGGTGTCGGACAAAGAAATCACTCGATACAATGTCCCGCTTGATCCAGTAGAGTTCGACTGGAATGAATTTACGAAAAATAAAGAGAAGATGTTCTACCTCTTCTCTCGTAAAGAACGAGTGCGTTTCTGGGCATTCAATATTATCTTTTTCCTCGGGCTCGCTCTCTCTGTATTCACGACCTATCTTACGCCCAATACCTTCAACATCGGGGTGCTCGTCTTTTACGTGGCCATCCTTGCTTTCCAGAGCATTTGGAAACGTTCCCGCCCCGTCACGCGCCTTCTCGACGACAAGACAGGACTCCCCATACCGTTTGCAATTATCTCGGTAATGATGCCAAAGCTCAACGTTCTCATTAAAAAAGTCGTGACAGACGAGCGCGGAAGATTTTATGCGCTCATCGAGCCCGGGACGTACGACATCGTGGTGCAGGAGAAACTCCCCGATGAGAGCTACAAAGAAAGAGCTCATCTTACGGGAGTCGATCTGAAAAAGGGCGTTATCTCCGGCGACATACGAGTGAGTTAATTTCTCGGTTGTCTTTTTCTTTTAAATCAAATAGCATAGCTCTATGGAAGTAACGACACAGAATGGGGTGGTAAAAGTGCTCGAGGCAGAAACCCAAGTATTTGTGCACGCAAAAAAGGGCTCCTCGGCGCGGATAGTAGAAACCGGAGTTGGGGATAGCGGTGAGATACACAAAACTTTTTTTGTTCTCGCGGAAGAGGGCTCGAGTGTTGAGATGATCTCTCTTCAAAACTTCTCCAGGAGCACTTCGGTGTTTTGGAATAAGTTTTCTCATGTTTTGCGCAATGCTTCGGTCTCTTGGCTCGAGGTGCATACCGGTGGAGCGACAGTCCATTCGTCTGTAGAAGATTTTCTGGTGGAAGAAGGCGCTTCTGCTACGATACAAAATATTTCCCTCAGTGGAGATCAGGAATTTCATTTTTCAAATTCCGCCCGGCACCTCGCTCCGCATACCCGCTCACGCATCTCTGCCCGGGGAGTGCTCGGGGGAAAGACAAAGACATCCTATAGGGGAATGGTGTATATTGGAGAGGGGATGGCCGAGGCCGACGGAATGCAGGAGGGGAAATTCCTCCTCGCCGCTCCCGATGCCGAGATCGACGCTCTCCCTTCGCTCGATATCGGCTCTCCCTACGCTCGCTCTTCGCACGCGCTTTCCATAAGTCATCTCAACGAAATGTCGTTTTTTTATCCGGGCTTGCGCGGAGTGGAGCCGTACATTTCACAAGCGATGCTTTTCGAAGGGTTTTTATTAGCGGGTATTTCGGAAGAGAGCAGGGAAGCGGTACAAAAAAATATTAGAGAAAAATTAAATTCGCCGGTATACGTATGTTAAATCCCAATACTATAAAAAAAGATTTTCCAATTTTTACAGCTCACCCAGAGCTCGCGTATTTAGACAGCTCTTCCACAGTACAAACGCCCGAGGTGGTGCTCTCTGCTATGGATGCGTACTATCGCGGCTTCCGAGCGAATACTCGGAGTGGCCAGTATGCCATAAGCCAGCAAGCCGGAAATGCTTATGAAAATGCGCGCGAGCAAGTGGCGAAGTTTTTTGGCGCAAAGAAAGAAGAAATAATCTTCACGGGGGGCTCTACGGCCGCGGCAAATCTCGCCATCTACTCTCTGGAGAATTCCGGTATTTTTCACGAGGGGGATGAAATAGTCACGACCATTATGGAGCATCATTCTCTTTTTATCCCTCTTCAAAAGCTCGCAGCCCGAAAAAAACTTACTCTTCGTTTTATTCCGCTTTCTCCAAAAGAAGATTTTACACTCGACTACGATGTGGCGGAGAAACTTATTACCGAGAAAACAAAACTCGTCGCATTCGTTGGTGTTTCCAACGTGACGGGGACGGTGCACGACATGAAGCGGCTTTGTGACTTGGCGAAAAAGCACGGAGCGTACTCACTCATTGATGCCACCCAAGGCGCAGGGCATATTGCTATTGATGTCGAAAAAATCGGCTGCGACCTTCTCTTTTTTGCGGGACACAAAATGTGCGGGCCGGTGGGCATCGGCGTTCTTTACGGAAAAAAAGAAGTCTTGGAAAAACTGGAGCCGGGGTTTTACGGTGGTGGCACCATAGAGGAAGTGACGAAAGATACGATACGCTTTGCTGCGATACCATGGAAATTTGAGGCGGGCACTCCCAATATTGCGGGTGCCATCGGCATAGGAGCGGCGTGCGAATATCTTTCCAACATCGGCATGGAAGAAATAGAAGAATATCTTTTGAATATTACGAAGTATGCCCTCGAAAAACTTTCAGCAATTTCGGATGTCGCGCTCTTTTGCCCCCGCGATCCGAAACACAATGCGGGTGTGATATCTTTTTCCATAAAGGGGATACACGCGCACGACATCGTGGAAGTGCTTTGCCGGGAAAATCTCGCTCTTCGCGGTGGGCATCATTGCGCTCAGCCACTCCTCACTTCTCTGGGCGAAGCCTCTCTCACCCGCGCGAGTCTGTATATCTACACCACAAAAGAAGACATTGACGCTCTCTGCGAGGGGATTGAGAAAGTAAAAAAAGTATTCCAAACTCAAAATCATGGATGATGAACTCTATCGACAAAATATTCTTGACCGATATCGCCACCCGCGCAACAAACGGATAATACCCGATGCGAGTGTGCGCCAGGGGGGAGCAAATCCTTCCTGTGGTGACTCGCTGATCGTGTATCTTTCTTTTGATGAGGAGGGCAAGGTAGAAGATTCATCGTTTGATGGAGAAGGGTGCGCTATCAGCCAATCCGCCGCCGATATGCTCATGGGTGCGATACGAGGGAAGACGAAAGAAGAGTTAGTCACTCTCACAGAAAAAGATATGTATGGCCTCTTGGGCTTTGAAGTGGGAGCATCGAGGGAAAAATGCGCGCTGTTGGCATTGAATACCATTAGAAACATATGAGCCTACTTCAAATAAAAAATATTACCGTCGTAGCCGAAGGGAAAGAGGTCGTTCGCGATGTTTCTTTTTCTATTCCCTCGGGTGAAGTGCATGTACTCGTGGGCTCCAACGGCTCGGGGAAGAGCTCTCTGGTGAACGCTCTTTTTGGCCACCCGAAATACAAGATTACTCAGGGTAATATTTTGCTCGATGGGGAAGACATTACTCATCTCTCTCCAGATAAAAAAGCGAAGCGGGGATTGTTTCTTTCGCTCCAGCATTTGCCGGAAATTGATGGCGTGACTTTTTTGAATTTTCTTTTTCGTGCGTATCGCGAGCTTCAGGGCTTGCCTGATCTCGCTATTACGGATTTCAAAAAGATCTTTGATGCCCAGGCGGAAGATCTGGGTATTGCTCCCGACTTTTTCAAACGCCATGTGAATGCGGGACTTTCTGGTGGAGAGAAAAAACTTTCGGAAGTTTTCCAGCTCGCACTCTTTGAGCCGAAGTTTGCTTTCCTCGACGAGATTGATTCGGGAGTGGATGCCGTCTCACTCGAGAAAATATTTCACACAGTATCCGAGCTCAAGGAGAAGGGGACGGGCTTTTTGCTCATTACTCACTCCGAAAAGATGCTCGAGAAAATAAAACCCGACCGCGTGTATACTATGAGCGCGGGGAAAATCGTATGACATCAGAACACGACATCAGGGAAAAACTAAAAGAAGTGAAAGATCCCGAGATTGGGCTCGACGTGGTGACACTCGGGCTCGTGCGCGAAATTCGCGTATTGGAAGACGGCGCAGAAATAGTGATGACACTCACCTCACCCTTTTGTCCTTTTGCAGACAAAATTATTACCGAGGTAGAGGCGTTGGCGAGCGAGCTTTTGCCCGAGGGGCAGACAGCGAGAGTGGAGATTACTTTCAGCCCGCCATGGGAGCCGCCGGAAGAACTGCGCGAGATCGAGCGCTCCCGCGAGCAGGCGGCCGGCCACCATGCGCCCACGCTGCCGGCCTACCCTGACGCCGACTTCGAGAAGAATCTGAGCGCGTGGCGCGCCGCCATTGCAGACAACCGCGCCACAGCCGAGAAGATCATCGAAAGGGCTTCCACGAAATACACCCTGTCGGACGCGCAGAAAGCAGCAATCAGCGCGCCGCCAAATGTCGATAGCAACTTCGTCCGCGAATTTGAACAAGGGAGCGCAGCATGATCGAACTTAACTTTCAACAGGGTTCTCCGGAATGGATGGCAAGCCGCAAGAC
>CALMXW010000098.1 GCA_937871115.1 uncultured bacterium | reverse complement strand
ATATCGACAAACTGTGCCGTCACGTCGCTCGTACTGACATTTTCATTTTCTATTTTTATTGCGAGCGACTTGAGTGCCTGCATTGATTCTTCAAACTTGTCTGCTGGGACACGCACCGTGAGTGTAGCCTGCTTGTTTGAGAAGTTTCCGCTATTGTCGTACGAAATATTATCCACGCGACCACTCTTGCTCAGTGCAACCATCTTTATATCACCGATAGTTTTCTCGACACTCTCTACACGGAGAGACAGCTGCCCATTTTGAATGACCTTTCTGTCTTTTAGTGTCGCACCGGCATCGCTTGGCGCCACGATCGGCATCGGTACCGGTGGATACAAAAGCGAGTTATCCATAGCCTGTGGCTCGTTTATAACCACACTTGCGTCTCCTCCGTAAGAGTAGTCACGATAGGCACCTCCCATACTAGGCATCATACCCGGGACACTCGAAGAAACACTCGTCCCCATACTGTACTCATCCAGATTTCCATACTGCGCGACATACTGGCTCGTAATAGCGACTCCGAGTAAAAGAAAGAAGATGACCGAGAGGAGAAAAACCGGAACATGCTTCTTCAACTGCGTTCCCCAACTAACTTTGTTCATAAAGAAGATAGAAAAATATTTTACTAAATATGTCTTTATTATACGCCTCTCTTGCAGAGACTGCAGAAAAAATCTGTGGATAACAAATCCGAGAAAATAATTATTGTCCTGGGTATCTGTATTTTGTCTTGAAGAAGTTATCTACAAACGTACGTTTTCCTGCGAGCGCTGCTGAACGATAGTGAGCAATAGCGTCATATGTCTGCCCAAAAGAAGTGTTGTAGGTGAATGTGGTTTTGAGCTGATCTGCAAATGCTCTCGTCGCAAAAGTTTCTGCGAGATCCTCTCTCGGATTTTTTGAGGCGTATATCGAAACAAAATTGTTTGTACTGCTTCCCACAACCGTGCGATAGAGTTCGTTTTGATTCGCCTTCGTTGGTGAAATAGCTGCTCCTGGAGCACAGGCGTAGTAGCAGAGTGAGCTTCTCAATCTAAAATTTTCGTTTGGAAGTGGACTTGACCCACGAGTATCACTGCTCGTCGCTGTCCAACTAAAATTGGAGAATGAGTTTGCGGTACCATAATTATTGAGATTATTCGCGAAATCAAATAGGTGCCCGAATTCATGACTAAAGATGTAATACAGGAGGTCAGTTTGCCCGCGTGTCGTAGATGTTTTCACTACTGGCATTCCAGATTTTACAGAAACTACTGATGGATCGTTCCCGAAATTAAGTTGCTCTTTCCAGCTTTGTACGGTATCGAGAGAATATGGGTTGTCTAAGACCGACTGTCTCATACCCACAATCCCACCGAGGACGGCGCCACTAAGTCTGGACACATATGGCATGGCATACGCGGTACCGATAGAAAGCTGCTTCTCGATAAAAATTCGTTTCAAATGACAAAACATTTTTTGTTGGGAAACAGGCATGACATCGTACGCTTTCTCTATCGGAGCGGCATAGTTTGTTGTCGTCGGTTGGCATTTTCTGTATGGAGCGGTAGCCCAGTTTGTGGTGGGATTTACCAAACAAACAACCTTTGCAATATTTGCACGACAAGAAGCCGGAGCGATATTTGCGTCGGCACTATCGACTGCTTGTGGCTCGGTAGCAAAAGGGTCTGATAATACCGACACAACAATAAAATCATCCGAAAGCCAATTTGCACTCCCGGTGGCTGTCTGTGCCAATGCCACAGTTGCCGTAGCAGACACAGAGTTCGTGTACTCTGCCGTATATGCGTTGTACGAAACAGCCACAAACAAAAGAGAGAAGAAGGCTGTGAGAAAAAACACCGAAACTCTCTTCCCTGCCACATGTTGATTATCTTTGTCCATAAAGAAAAAATATGTTACTAATTGTTGTATCCATTATACTGAACCTGCTGTAAAAAGGCAGGTGCCTGTGGATAAAATATGCCCCGAATTCTCTCCATAGAAACATCGTGCGACGAGACTGCAATAAGCATCGTGGAGGGAAACAAAAAAACTTTCCGCGTACTTGCCGACACGGTCATCTCGCAAATTGAAATCCATAAACCATATGGTGGCGTTTTTCCCATGCTCGCCAAACGAGAGCACGGGAAAAATCTCATCCCCCTTCTCGACCAAGCCCTCACAAAAGCCGAGCTCAAAAATCCTACTTTGAAAAATAGCGTGCTCGATGAAAAAAAATTGCACAAAATTCTCGAGCGCGAGCCGGAGCTCCTCCAGGCGTTTCTCGACTTCATTCCAAAAATTAAAATTCCGAAAATCGATGCCATCGCTGTCACTCACGGACCAGGCCTCGAGCCAGCACTTTGGGTAGGAATAAATTTCGCAAAAGCACTCAGTCTCGTGTGGGGAAAACCAGTCATTCCTATTAATCACATGGAGGGGCACATTATGGCAGGACTTTTAGAAGGAGCCCCGTCGCCATCCCGCCCGCCCATGAGTTTGCGAAAAGTTATTTCCCCGAGCTCCCCTCTCGCAAACTTTACATTCCCCGCACTGGCACTTCTCATTTCCGGCGGGCACACCGAGCTCGTGGTGATGCGCGATTGGTTTCAATATAAAATTATCGGCGAGACGCGCGATGATGCCGTGGGGGAATGTTTCGACAAAGCAGCGCGAGTGCTCGGGCTCCCCTACCCTGGCGGCCCCGAAATTTCCAAACTCGCCGAAGAGTATCGCGCGAAAAAATCTACCCTACAGAAAGCACCCTTTGCTCTTCCCCGCCCGATGCTTAAAAGTCCCGACTTCGATTTTTCTTTTGCTGGCCTTAAAACCGCCGTGCTCTACATGGTACAAAAAATTCCAAACTTTACCGATGACATTCGTCGTGAAATTTGCTACGAGTTTGAAGAAGCGGCCACCGACGTACTCCTCCATAAAACTCTTCGTGCTCTCGAGAAATACAAAATAAAAACCCTCATCATCGGTGGTGGTGTCTCGGCAAACATTCACATTCAAAAAACTTTTCGAGAAGCTATCAAAAATCTTCCTAGCACAGAGCTCCTCATCCCTGAGCAAATTCTTTCTACCGACAATGCGCAAGAACATCATCAAATACTTTTTCGCTTTGTTGTAAGCGTTTTAAATCCCCTCCAAATCCCTCAATGTATCTTAT
>CALMXW010000097.1 GCA_937871115.1 uncultured bacterium | reverse complement strand
GATAAAAAGATTAGAATTATTTTTCGATTGGATGGCGACACTGCCTTCTTTATCTCTATCGGTTCTCACGCCATCTACAAGAAGTTGTAGCAGGAGGTTCACAAAAGCTCTTTTCCTCGCCTCAAACACTCCCTATACTGCCTCGGCTAGATTCTTAGCAGAGCCGTCGTCGATAGCTCTCCCTCTATTCCCTCAATTTCTATGGACTTAAAGAACGTACGCAATATCGGTATCATCGCGCACATTGATGCCGGCAAGACGACCACGTCTGAGCGCATCCTCTTCTACACCGGTAAGAACTACAAAATCGGTGAAGTGCACGAAGGTGAGGCGACGATGGACTGGATGGAGCAGGAGCGCGAGCGCGGTATCACCATCACCTCCGCGGCGACGACCTGTTTCTGGACGCCCACCTACGCACCGGACAACAAGGACATGAAGCATCGATTCAACTTGATCGACACCCCGGGGCACATCGACTTCACCATTGAAGTGAAGCGTTCTCTCCGCGTACTCGACGGCGCGGTGGTGGTTTTCGACGGAGTAGCCGGAGTGGAGCCACAGAGTGAGACAAACTGGCGCTATGCCGACGAAGGCAATGTCCCTCGCGTCTGCTTCATCAACAAGCTCGACCGCATGGGTGCTTCATTCGAACGCTCGTTCCAAAGCATCCTCGACCGGCTCACGAAAGACGCGGTGCGAATGCAGATTCCTATCGGCGAAGAAGAAAATCTTTCTGGAGTTGTGGATCTTCTCGAAATGAAGGCCTACAAATTCGAGGGCGATCGTGGGGAACGGGTCATTGAGATGGAGATCCCGGAAAACCTCAAAGCCGATGCGCAAAAATATCATGATGTCTTGATCGAAAAGATTGTGGAGCAGGATGAGACCGCTATGACAGAATATCTCGACGGAAAAGTTCCCGGAGTGCCGGAGCTCAAAAAAATTCTCCGCAATGCCGTCATCGCCAATAAAGTGGTGCCTGTGTTTACCGGCTCTGCGCTCAAGAACAAAGGTGTGCAGCTCGTGCTCGACGCCGTGATCGACTACCTCCCAAGCCCACTCGACATTCCTCCTCCGCACGGCCTCGACCCAAATACGGGCGAAGAGATTACGCGTGAAGTTTCCGACAAAGCTCCACTTTCAGCACTCGCATTCAAAATCCAGAGTGACCCATACGTTGGCCAGCTCACTTTCTTCCGTGTGTACTCCGGTACCCTCGAGTCTGGATCGTACGTGTACAACATTACGAAGAATAAAAAAGAGCGCATTGGTCGTATCGTCCGCATGCACGCCGACCAGCGCGAAGAAGTGAAGAAAGTTTTCGCGGGAGAGATCGCGGCGGCAGTCGGTCTCAAAGATACACTCACTTCTGACACGCTCTGCGACGAAGATCATCCGATCCTTCTCGAAAAGATTATCGTACCCGAGCCGGTCATCTCCATGCGTATCGAGCCGAAGACCAAGGCTGATCAAGAGAAGATGGGTATGGCATTGAATCGCCTCGTTTCCGAAGACCCAACATTCCGCGTAAAGACTGACCCAGAGACACTTGAAACGATCATCGCTGGAATGGGCGAGCTTCACCTCGAAATCATGGTGGACCGCATGAAGCGCGAATTCTCTGTGGATGCCAACACTGGTAAGCCACAAGTCGCCTACAAAGAGACGATTCTCGGCAGTGCAGAAGCGGAAGGAAAGTACATCAAGCAGTCGGGAGGTCGTGGTCAGTACGGACACGTGAAGATCCGAATGAAGCCGATCGATAAAGATGTAGACGTCACTGATCTTCCAAAGAACACCAAGCGCGACAAAGACAACAGTTTCGAATTCATCAACAGCATCAAGGGAGGCATCATTCCACAAGAATACATTCCCGCCGCAGAAAAAGGTTTTCGTGAGGCAATGGACCGCGGTATCTCCGCCGGATTCCAAGTGGTGGACGTCTCTATCGAGCTCTACGACGGTTCGTACCACGATGTGGACTCATCTGAAGTTGCATTTAAAATTGCCGCATCAATGGCATTCCAGGATGCTTCCAAGCGCGCAAAGCCGGTCATCCTCGAGCCGATCATGAATGTTGAGGTCGTCATCCCAGAGAAATTCATGGGTGACATCACGGGGCACCTCTCTTCAAAGCGCGGGCAGATTGAAAGCATGGAAGATCGCGGTATGAACAAGGTGGTTAAAGCCCTCGTCCCGCTCTCCGAAATGTTTGGCTATGTCACGGCTCTCCGCTCGATGACCGAAGGCCGTGGTACGAGCACCATGGAATTTGCTCACTACGCCGTCGTGCCGTCCAACGTGGCGCAGACTATCATCGAGAGCCGAAAGTAAAATCAGAATTTGGAAAAAGAAAAAAGTCCCGAGCGCAATGCCCGGGGCTTTTTGGTTGAAAAATACCTGACTTCGGGTATTATAAAACTCATGCTTACTTCTTCTGAAATCCGCTCCCGTTTTCTCGCTTTTTTCGAGAAGCGCTGGCATAAGATTATTCCAAGCGCATCGCTCGTACCCGAGAATGACCCTTCGGTGCTTTTCAACACGGCCGGTATGCAGCCTCTCGTGCCGTATCTCTTGGGCGAAGCGCATCCTTCTGGTGCGAAACGTCTCGCGGATTCGCAAAAGTGTGTCCGCACAAACGACATCGACGAGATCGGCGACAATACGCATGCCACGTTTTTTGAGATGCTCGGCAATTGGTCGCTCGGGGATTATTTCAAAGAAGAGGCTATCCACTGGAGCTACGAATTTCTTACTTCAAAAGAAGAGGGGCTTGGGCTCGATCCTACCCGGCTATACGTCACCGTCTTTGAAGGCGACGAGAATGCTCCGCGCGACGAAGAGTCCCACGGCATCTGGAAAAAGATTTTCGACGATGCTGGTATTTCAGGTGAGCGAATTTATTTCATGGGTGCGAAGAGCAACTGGTGGAGCCCTGGAGATAATGGCCCGTGCGGACCTGATACGGAAATGTTTTACGATGTTACGGGCAAGCTCACAAGTGGTATGACGAAAGAAGAATACCTGGCTGCAGATGACCGCCAGGATGTGGTGGAGATTTGGAATGACGTGTTTATGGAATATGAAAAGAAAGACGGCAAAGTCATTGGGAAACTCTCGAAGAAGAATGTCGACACGGGCTCCGGTCTCGAGCGCGTCACTATGGTGGTGCAGGGAGTAAATAATATTTTCGAGACGGATTTACTCGCGCCAGTGATGGAAAAGATTAAAGATCTCTCACAAAAAGATGATATTAGAGCGCGACGAATTATTTCTGATCACATGCGCACGGCAGTATTCATGATTGCTGATGGCGTCGTACCCACTAAAAGTGACAGAGGCTATGTCTTGCGAAAACTTCTTCGTCGAGCAATTTATCATTTTGGGAATATTGTTCCCCATGAAGTAGATATCGAAGGCGGGATTTCGTTCACCTCAATAGTTTTTTTGACTGAGAAGATTATCGCGACCTATAAAGAAACATATCCTGAACTTTTAGAAAAAAAACTTTATATTCAAAAAGAAATTAGAGATGAAGAAACCCGTTTTATAGTCACACTTCAACGTGGAAAAAACGAATTTGAGAAAATTGCTCACGAAAATATCTCTGGGCACAAAGCTTTTGTATTGTTTTCTTCATATGGTTTTCCTTTAGAAGTAACAAGGGAAATGGCGAAAGAACGCGGTATAGAGGTTGACGAAAGAGGTTTTGAAGAAGAGATGAAAGCTCATCAAGAAATTTCTCGTGCCGGTTCTGAGCAGAAGTTTAAGGGCGGACTCGCAGATCATTCCGAGATGTCGGTGAAGTATCACACCGCGACGCACTTGTTGCATCAGGCACTGCGGACGGTATTGGGAGAAGGGGCTTTGCAAAAGGGCAGCAACATTACTCCCGAGCGCCTTCGCTTCGACTTTGCTCACGATACGAAGATGAGTGACGATGAAAAGAAGAAAGTAGAAGATCTCGTGAATGAAAAAATTACAGAAGCATTGCCGGTATCCTACGAAGACATTCCGTTTGAAGAAGCGCAAAAGCGAGGAGCCATCGGGCTTTTCGGCGAGAAATATAGCGACGTGGTGCGCGTGTATCAGATCGGCGAAGGTGGAGACAAATTCTCTCTCGAATTCTGTGGTGGCCCGCACGTGAAAAATACCAGCGAGCTCGGGCACTTTAAGATCGTGAAAGAAGAAGCCTGCTCGGCCGGCATCAGGCGTATCAAGGCGGTGCTTGTCCCACAAGAGGCGGGGCTGGAATAAAATGTCAACACTCACCCCAGATCTCATCCGCAAAATCTCGACAGACAAGCACGAGCCTTCTTGGATGCTCGATCTGCGTCTTTCTGCTCTCGAAATGTACTTGAAAACTCCGCTTCCGGGCTGGGGGCCGGATTTGTCGGGGCTGGATCTTGAAAACATGACGTATTATATTTCGCCAGACATTCCCGAGACTGACCGCTGGGAAGAGCTTCCGAAAAACGTGCTGGAGACTTTTGAGAAGCTCGGGATTCCGAAAGCGGAGCGGGAATTCCTGGGCGGCGTGGGGGCGCAGTACGATTCGGGCGTGGTGTATCACCGTATCCGTGAAGAGCTCTCCTCGCAGGGAGTGATTTTTGAAAACATGGACGTCGCGGTGCAAAAATATCCGGAGATGGTGCAAAAATATTTCATGACCGACTGCGTACCAGCAAAAGATCACAAGTTTACGATGCTTCATGGCGCGGTGTGGAGTGGGGGGACTTTTATTTACGTCCCACCCGGCGTGAAAGTCACGATGCCGCTCCAAGCGTATTTCCGTATGAATCGTGAACGCTCGGCGCAGTTTGAACATACCCTCATCATTGCCGACGAAGGTGCGGAGGTGGAGTATATCGAGGGTTGCTCGGCGCCGCGGTACACTTCATCGTCGCTTCATGCGGGATGTGTGGAGCTTTTTGTGATGAAGAATGCGAAGATAAAATATCTTTCAATAGAAAATTGGTCACGCAACACGTACAACCTAAACACCAAGCGCGCACTCGTGTACGAAAACGCAGAAGTACAGTGGGTGAATGGCAATCTCGGCTCGGCAGTGACAATGCTTTATCCCTCTTCCGTGCTCGTGGGAGAGAATGCGAAGTCTGATTCGCTCGGCATCGTGTTTGCAGGTGAGGGGCAGGTGCAAGACACCGGCTCGAAGGCACTTCACCTCGCCAAGAATACGAGCTCGACCATCCGCTCAAAAAGCATTTCGAAAAACGGTGGCATTTCAAACTATCGCGGGCTCGTGAAGATCAGCTCTCGCGCGGAAAACTCCCGCTCGCATGTGGTCTGCGATGCGCTCATCCTTGATGAAAAGTCTGTTTCAAATACCTACCCTTCTAT
>CALMXW010000096.1 GCA_937871115.1 uncultured bacterium | reverse complement strand
GTCTTCCCTGCACCGACGAGCTAAGCGAGACAGGCGTCGTCGAGGCGCTAGAGTGGGTAGTCGAACGCGAGCTAACGCAACTGAGGGGGGAGGGGATGCTGACGGCGGAGGATGAGGCGGAGTTCGTTGCCCTGCCCGTCGCGCACGACGATCCATTGCTCGGGCCGCATCACCTCAAAGAGCAAGTCCTTCTGGCCCCACACGCACACGTCACCATGACAGAGGGCGAAGTCGGTGGCCGATGCCATGCGTCGTGCTCGTGCCGGAGTGCGCAATCCGAAGAAGCCTATTGGATCGTTCCTTTTCCTCGGGCCGACAGGTGTGGGAAAAACCGAAACCGCAAAATCCCTCGCGGAAGTTTTCTTCGAGACGGAAGAACACATGGTGCGCTTCGACATGTCGGAATATAGCCAAGGGGATGCGCTCAACAGGCTCATCGGAGGTTTTGAATCTGGCCGCCCGGGCACACTCACCATGGCGCTCAAAAATTTCCCCTACGGTGTACTTCTTCTCGACGAGTTTGAAAAAGCGAGCAAAGAAGTGCATGACCTCTTTCTCCAAGTACTCGACGAAGGATTTTTCTCCGACATGGGCGGGCACAAAGTGAGCGCGCGCAACCTCATCATTATCGCGACATCAAATGCGGGAAGTGAAATCATGTATGAAGCGATTGAAAAAGGGGAAGCGCTTCATGGGTATAAAGGCTATGTCGTAGACACGATTATCAAAAACGGACTTTTCCGCGCTGAGCTCATCAACCGCTTCGACGGAGTGATCCTTTTCCACCCGCTCGAAAACGCACACCTTCGAGACATTGCTCGCATCCAGCTCATGGGACTTGCAAAGAGACTCAAAGAAGAGCAAGGGCTCGAGCTTGTGGTCAACGACGCACTCATCAACATGCTCATGAAAGAAGGACAGGATCCGGCATTTGGCGGCCGGCCGATGGAGCGAGCGATTAAAGATAAAGTGGAAAAACTCATCGCCGACAAACTCATCCGCGGAGATATTAAAATGGGCTCGATGGTAGAGCTCACGGAAGCCGAGTTGAGTTCGTAGCCCCCAGACGGTATACTCCTTCCATGGCTACTCTTGGTTTCTGGGCGCAGATGAAAAAGCCGATTTTTGTACTTGCTCCGATGGCGGATGTCACGGATGCGGCTTTTCGGCGCGTGATTGCGAAGTATGGCAAGCCCGACGTGATGTGGACCGAGTTTGTTTCTGCCGATGGGCTGCAGAGTGTGGGGAGGGAGAAGCTCATGCACCATCTTGCGTATACCGAGGGCGAGCGGCCTATTGTGGCGCAGATTTTCGGCTCGCATCCTGAGAATATAAAGAAGACCGCAGAACTCGTTGCCGAGCTCGGCTTCGACGGGCTGGATATCAACATGGGTTGCCCAGAGAAAAATATTCAAAAACAGGGGAGCTGTGCGGCGCTCATAAAAACACCGAAGCTCGCGCAGGAAATAATTCTTGCCGCGAAAGAGGGAAGCGGCAATCTTCCTGTGTCAGTAAAGACTCGCATTGGATATAACAAAAACGAAATCGACACCTGGCTTCCGGCGCTTCTCGAGGCAGAGCCGGCGGTGATCACCCTCCACGCTCGCACGAAAAAAGAAATGTCTCTCGTGCCTGCGCGCTGGGATGTTATTGCCCATGCGGTAAAAATCCGCGACGAGATGAAAAGCGAGACACTCATTATTGGAAACGGCGACGTGAAAAATCTTGAAGAAGCAAACAAGAGGGTGGAAGAGAGCGGTGCTGATGGGGTGATGATTGGCCGGGGCATTTTTGGTAACCCATGGCTGTTTGCTGGTACGTACCCCGAGTCTCTCGAAGAGCGATTTCGTGTCATGCTCGAGCATACGAAATTGTATGAAGAACTTTTTCATGGAACAAAACCTTTTGCTCTGATGAGGAAACATTATCAAGCGTATGTAGAAGGTTTTCCCGGGGCGAAAGAATTGCGTACGAAACTTATGAGTACAGAGAGTGCGAGCGAGGTGGAGAAAATAGTGAAAGAATTTTTTACATAAAAAAACCGCCGCGATTTGTGGCGATTTTTTTATGTCCCCGCACCGATAAGCCGAATTCTGTACCCCTCGATTGCTCTCGGGACGATGGCTATTTATCTAGCCCCGCAATTACTCACGGGGTCGAGCGGCACTCCCCTCGATTTCTCTCGGGGCACGGCCTTGCACACAAGTAAGGGTTTAGCCGTTTCACTCCCGCCTCATCGACGGGACTCTCCCCGAAGGGAGCCGTATCCTTTCGGAATCCGGCGTCTCTGCTCGCACCTCGCGGATTGCTCCGGACGGGTATTACCCGCTACCACTGCCAGCTCTCTGTGGATATTTCGTTTGACACCCCCTAGGGGTTTTGCTTTACTTATCACCAAGCGTCACCGACGCCCATTGTTCGTTGTTTTGCCTTTGCAAATATCCAAAAAGAGCTGGCCGTGTGTTCGGACTTTCCTCATCCCGCCGAGGCGGGACGCAACCATCTGGTGTGAGGACTGGGTAATTGTAACAAGACAAGACGCTCTTGACAAGTATGCGAAATTAATACAAACGAAATTTTTTCCTTTGGAGGAAGTATGGATATCAACAATACAATTGCAGTGGAAGACAGTACATGCCATACTTGGGTGGCAATAGTGGGCGTATGCTTTGCCCTCGTCATGACACTCGCCGTCCTGAAGGCACTACTTTAATAAGGTTTCGTAACTTGCCCGAAGTAAAGCCCCCGCCCTCGTGTGGGGGCTTTCACTTTTCTCTGGTATAATCGCTTCATGAACAAGAAAGATACATCTTTGGCGAAAAAATCTCTCGCCCTCCATAAAAAGTTTCGGGGGAAGATTCGTGTCGGTGCCGTCGCGCCTATAAAAAATCGCGCCGATCTTTCACTCCTCTATACACCTGGTGTGGGGGCAGTCTCTCTCTATGTAGCGAAAAACCCGAAGGAAGCACGGACACACACTATGAACGGGCGAATGATTGCAGTGATCTCCGACGGCTCTGCGGTGCTTGGCCTTGGCAACATCGGCCCGCTCGGTGCGCTCCCGGTGATGGAGGGCAAGGCGGCGATATTCAAAGAGTTTGCAAACGTGGACGCATTTCCTATCGTCCTCGCGACACAAGATGTGGAAGAAATTATTTCTGCCATTTCTGCCATCTCTCCAGGATTTGCGGGGGTCAACCTCGAAGATTTCTCTGCACCGCGATGTTTTGAAATAGAAGACCGACTGAAAGCGACGCTCGGTATCCCCGTCATGCATGACGACCAGCACGGCACCGCCATCGCCGTGCTTGCCGGGCTTATTAATGCCGCGAAAGTAGTGAAGAAAAAACTCGTATCACTTCGCGTGGTAATTTCCGGCGCCGGCGCAGCGGGGACAGCGGTGGCGAAACTTCTCGTACTCGCGGGAATATCGGATGTCATCGTACTCGACACGAAGGGCGCTCTCGTCCGTACCCGCGCCGATCTCTCCTCACATAAAAAAGAAATCGCCGAGATGACCAACCCCCGGCTCGTGTCGGGTAGCCTCCGCGACGCGCTTCGTGACGCAGATGTTTTTATCGGCGTATCAGGGCCAGGGCTCATGGATGCATCACACGTGAAGCTCATGGCACCAAAAGCTATCGTCTTTGCCCTCGCCAATCCGGTACCGGAAATTTTACCCGAAGAGGCCAAGCGTGGGGGAGCGGCTGTCATCGCCACCGGGCGCTCGGATTATCCCAACCAAATAAACAATGCTCTGGTGTTCCCCGGGATTTTCCGCGGAGCGCTTGATCACCATGTTCCCCAGATCACCGACACCATGAAGCTCCGTGCGGCGAAAAATCTCGCGGCGCTTATCCCAAAGCCGACAGCAGAAAAAATCATCCCCGACGTGTTTGATAAGCGGGTAGTGCAAGCCGTAGCACGAGCGGTGAGGGTATAATTTTCCACATAAGTTTTACTTGATATTTTTTAGGAGTATACTTAATACAGTATGGATGAGCTCGCAAAGTCAGACATCTTTTTCTTGGTCACCACAGTATCGGTGATCTGTGTTACGGCGTTTGTGCTCACCATTCTTGTGTACATTTTGCGCATCGTGCGCGACTTTAAGCGGATCTCGGGCAAGATTGTGCTCGGCAGCGATACTCTTGCCGGCGATATTTCCGCAGCGAGAGACTCGATACGGCACGGCGTCATCTCTCTCATAAATTTTTTCA
>CALMXW010000095.1 GCA_937871115.1 uncultured bacterium | reverse complement strand
CTGCATTGGTGGTCTTGCCGTCGTTGCAAGTGATGTGGAGTTCGTAGGTGTTTACAGCAAGCTCAATTTCATCTTCTCTAACGATATATAGGCTTCCAATTCCATACTTCATTCCGTGTCCGTCAATCGCAAGACCTTGTTTGTTTACAATGGTGAATTCTTTTCCAATATATTCTTTCCATTTTCCTTCCGGGTGTACCGCGATGCCGGTGTCGCCGATTTTTGTTTCCGGGCGCGTGGTGGCGATAGGAATAGGGAAGTCGTGTGAGTATTTAAAAGTGTAGAGTTTCCCCTTCGTCTCTTTATGATCTACTTCATCATCGGAAACAGTGGTCTGGCCCTTTGGATCCCAGTTCACGATTCTATTTCCGCGGTAGATTAGCCCATCTTCGTACATCTGCTTAAACGCCGTGCGCACAGCAAGTGAACGCTTTTCGTCGAGAGTAAATGCCTCACGACTCCAGTCTACCGACGCGCCCATCTTTCGCACCTGGTTTACGATGGTGTCGTGGCTTTCTTGGGCAAATTTCTCGACGCGTTTCAAAAACTCTTCGCGGCCAAGGTCGTGTCGGCGCTTACCTTCTTCTTTTTCCAAAATCTTTTCTACTTTTGATTGCGTGGCGATAGCAGCGTGGTCGGTGCCCGGAAGCCAGAGTGCTTTTTTCCCGCGCATTCGTTCAAACCGCACCATGATGTCTTCGATCACGAGCATGTCGGCGTGGCCCATGTGGAGCGTGCCGGTCACATTCGGTGGCGGAAGCACGATGCTGAAAGGCTCCATCTCTATCGGCTTGCCATGAGCGTCTCGTCGAATGGGCAATTTATCTGGATTGAAATATCCGCTTTTTTCCCACATCTCATACACCCGCCCTTCCGTCTCGGCAGGGTCGTACGGTTTGGTAAGTTTTTCTGGGAGAGTTTCGCTCATGTTTTGCATACTACCACAGCTTGCAAAAGAGTGTTACTTCATCCCTTTTACATACTTCGCGAGGTCTTTGATGGGCACGGTTTCTTGCGAGCGGGTGGCCATGGTGCGGATGATGACGCTGTCTTCCATGGCTTCTTTTTGTCCGAAGATGATGGAATAGGGGACACGGAGTTTTTCTGCGATCTGAAGCTGGCTCGAGAGGCTGTCTTTTGCGAGAGACTGAGTAAGAGGGATTTTGGCTTTGCGAAGAATCTCCAAGACTCCGAGCGTTTTGAGTTTGGCATCGAAGCCGAGCTGAATGAAGAATATTTTCGGCTCTTTAATAATACGCGGATTGCGTTTTTGGAAACCTTTTGCGAGAAGGATGCGATCAACACCAAGGCCACCACCCACCCCGGGGACATCTTTTCGGTTACCCAAGTGTCGTGCGAGGTAGTCGTATCGCCCGCCCCCGCCGAGAGAGAGGCCGAGAGAGCCACGCTCTTCTTGTTCTTTCTCAGCCATTTTTACTTTCTTTGCTTTTTCTTTCGCTTCTTTTTGTTCCGGGTCTTCATCCGCGTCTGATTCTCCTTCATCTGTGGGTGCATCTACTGCTTCTTGTGCGGCCTCTCCTCCGTCGGCTGGTAGCGTGGCATCTTCCACAATCTCAAACACGGTGCGTGTGTAATAGTCTATTCCTCGCACGAGATAATTATTGATGCGATACGGGATGTCGAGCGCGGTCAAGTACTCGAGGACTTCTTTGAAATGCTTTCGGCATGGCTCGCAGAGAGAGGCGAGAGAATTTGGAGCGTGCTCTTTTACTGGCTGACATTTTGCCTCTTTGCAATCCAAAAGACGAAGAGGATTTTCTTTGAGACGTCGTTTGCAGTCGTTGCAGATTTCGCTAATGTGTTTTTTGTAATAGTTTGAAAGCTCGCGAATATATTTCGGACGGCATTCTTCATCTCCGATGCTGTTTATCTCAAAGATGCTATTTTCAATACCCGATTCACGCACGATAGTGTGCAGGATGTGGATGACTTCTGCATCCGCAATACTTTTCCCAGTGCCGAGTACTTCGAGGCCGAATTGGGTGTGCTGGCGGTATCGTCCGCGCTGAGGGGATTCGTATCGAAAGAGCGGCTCGCGATAGTAGAAAGAAACCGGCTGGGGGAGAGACTGCATGCCCCGCTCCAGGTACGCGCGCATGATCGGCGCTGTGCCTTCCGGTCGGAGCACGAGGTGGTCGCCACCGCGAGTGCGGAGAGTGTACATTTCTTTGTCGACGATGTCGGTACCTTCGCCGACTCCGGAGCGGAAAAGTTCTTCGTGCTCGAGTATTGGGGTTTCGATAGGCCGGAAGCCGTAGTAAATGGCAATCTCAGATGCCTTCTCGAGAAATCCCTCGTAGGAATACCAATCTTCGCCAATGATGTCTCGCATCCCTTTTACTGACTGCGGGACTTCTTTCTTTTGTTTCGGTTTGCTCGTTTTTTTTATCATAAGAATTTACGGTTATTTTTTGCGGGTAGAGTTTGAAGTAAGTTCTTAGAAATCATCATGTGCTTTTCCTGGAAAGAGACCAAAGGTATTTACTGGTAACAGTCGCACGAGTGTCCGCCCGACAATATTTTCTCGCGGCAGTGGGCCCCAAGCGCGAGAGTCGAGACTGTTGTGTCGGTTGTCTCCCATGACAAAATACTCGCCTTCTCCAAGGGTGCGCGTGAGGTTGTCGAGTGATTTATTCTCTGGCTGTATGTATGGCTCAGGGAGCTTGTACCCGAGAGGGTTTTCTTTTGTCTTGATCGTGACGTCGCCATTCTCAATAACCACCGTTTCGCCCGGAAGCCCGATGATGCGCTTGATGAAATATTTGCTCGGATCTTTCGGGTATTTGAAAATGATAACATCGCCGCGCTCGGGAGCGTGGGTGTAGTAGGTGATCTCGTCCACAATGAGATACTGCCCATCGGCAAAAGTAGTGTCCATCGACTCACCCTTTACGATAAACGGCTGGGCGATGAAGATGCGTATCGGTGCCACGATGAGTGCAGCCACCACGGCAAACTTTACTACTTCTAAAATAAAACTCATTATACTCCCACCTGTCCCGTCTTCCTGCGGGGCTTGTTGTCCGTTGGTCGCGCCTCTCGGGGCTTCTACTGGCGGGGTCACGGATTCTATTTTTTCATTGTCCATAAATTAAATAAAGGATAGGTACAAAAAGATAGATGCATTGTAATACGAAATAAACTCTCGCGCAAATGTAACTCCCGCAGCTCTTTCGAACCGCGGGAGTGGTGAGGACGGCTACTCAGATGCCACTTTCCTCCTCTTGTGTTGTTTCTTTTCTTTGAAAAAAAATCATGATCCGAGTGCACCATCTACGCACAGTACCCCATAAGTCTTCCATCAAAGGGAAGCGTGTATGATATATGTGGTAGGAGCAACATACACCACCGCCGGGGATATCCCTGCACGTGCAGGTGACACTTCGGATTGTCGTTGTGTTCATGACGTAACCTCCCGGTTAGTCAGACTGGCCGAACTTAGCCGTGTTCACTATGCCCCTCGGCATACTTTTTGTCAAGGTGTCACATATCTGCGTTTCTCGATATACTCCTTTATATGCCATACATCATCGTCGGCCTCGGAAACCCAGGAGAAGAATATGAAGGCACTCGCCACAACACCGGGCGGATTTTTCTCGACGCATTCCTCGAACAATTTGAATTTCCTGAGTGGAAGAGCGACAAAAAGCTCGGCGCGCTGATTTCAAAAAATAAAATCGGGAAGGAAAGCGTGACTCTCCTCGAGCCGGAAGGTTTTATGAACAATTCGGGTAAGTCACTCAAACCGCTCGCACTCTCACCGAAGCAAATCGAGAAGCTCGTGGTAATTTATGATGACCTTGATTTGGCATTAGGTACATTCAAAATATCTTTTAACAGGGGCTCGGGCGGACATCGCGGTATCGAGTCGCTCATCAAAGCACTCAAAACTCGCGCGTTCATCCGTGTGCGCGTGGGCATTTCTCCGTCGACGCCGAAAGGGAAAGTGAAGAAACTGAAAGGCGAAGAAGCGGTAGTGAAGTTTATTCTCGGAAAATTCAAAAAAGACGAACTCGACGAGCTTAAAAAACTCAAAAAGAAAATCTGCCCCGCGATGGAGCAGATCGTTCTTGAAGGTCGAGAAAAAGCGATGGGGGAGTGGAACTAAAAAACCTCCGGCGAGATGCTGGAGGTTTTTTAATGAGAGTGACAGAGATTATTTTGTCTCTTCTGTTTCTTCTTTTTCACCTACTTTCTTGAAAGCCAGTGCCATCTTTTGTTCTTTCGGATCGAAGTGCGTGATCTTGAACGCGTACACTTTGCCGAGCTCGAGGGATTCTTTGAGCTTGTCCTCGGTGCCGAATTCGGAAACATGCACGAGGCCGGCTACCCCTTCCTCTACGGAAGCGAGCGCACCGTACTTGTTGTACTTGATGATGACACCCTTCACTTCGTCGCCCTTTTTGTATTTATCTTTTGCGCTGTTCCATGGATTCTCTTTGAGAGCCTTGATGGAGAGTGAGATCTTTCCGCTCTGAATGTCGATAATCTTGGCGCGGATGCCCTGGCCTACCTTGAAGATGCGGCGTGGATCTTCCACGAGTCCCCAGTCGAGCTCGGAGATGTGCACGAGACCTTCGAGACCGTCTTCGATCTTCACAAAGACTCCGAAGTCTACGATGCCGGTAATTTCGCCGTCTACTTCATCGCCGATAGTGTATTTGCCGACGATCTCCTCGCGCTCTTTCTGCCCGAGACCCTTCTCAGTGAAGATGAGCTTGCCTTCTTTTGGAATGGCGGTGAGGATGGAGACCGGGATGCGCTCGCCGATAAGCTTGCGGAGCTCTTCCATGATCTTGTGCTTGTCGCCGTCTTCTACTCTCGGATAGTGCTCTGGCCCGAGCTGTGAGGCAGGAAGGAAGCCCTGCACGCCTTTCCAGTCGATGATGAGCCCACCCTTGTTGGCATCGCGTACGATGAGGCGGAGCACTTCTTTATTCTTCGAAAGCTCTTCCGCTTCACCCCATACGAGTGCGGCGCGAGCCTCCTTGAGAGAGAGCTCGATGTAGCCGTTTTCGTTTTCTTTGTCGACGACTTTCGCGGTGATTACATCACCAGCATTTACCTTCTTGATGATGTCGCGCGCCACCATAAACTCGCGGCCGAAAATGAGGCCGGTACCAAATGGGGGCAAGTCGACATAGAGCTCCGAGCGAGGGAGGTCGATAGCGATGACAGTACCTTCTACGAGGTCGCCCTCTTCGGGGAATTTCACGCTCTTCTCCGCAT
Organism: uncultured bacterium; assembly: GCA_937871115.1. Classification (GTDB taxonomy): domain Bacteria; phylum Patescibacteriota; class Minisyncoccia; order Phycocordibacterales; family CAIJYI01; genus CALMXW01. The sequence goes on along the minus strand of CALMXW010000095.1, from coordinate 949 downwards.
ACTTTTCCATGACATCACCCGAGCGGTCTTTGTGCACGGTGTGTACGATGTCGCGGGCCTTTACTGATGAGTCGACGAGGGCCTCTGCTCCAGCCTCCTCTACCTTCACGTCTTTTGTTTCTGTGTCCATAAATTAAATTTCGTCCCGAGGCTCTGCGAGTAGCTGTCTCATTCTAAGGAAGACAACTCACAGGCAGGATAATTCCCGGGTACGATACGCCGATTGATAATGTACTCTACTATATAGAGAAATACAGATTTGGCAAGGAGTATTGCAAACATGTAATACGTGTGGTATTAAAACAACGGACAACAAACTCACCGTACTTTCACAAGAGGTTACGAAAATGGCACAGTTAGACAGCCCAAACGACGGTTGCGCCCGCCTTCTCTGTCCGAATTCTTTGAAAAACAAAAAAAGCGGTTATCGAAACATCACCCTCCGGGTGACCCCGGCTCTCGCTTTGTTTGGAATTGCCAGCCTCGCCTACTTTGGAGGGTGGGAGATTCCGATCAACACCTTTGGGTGGATGTTCTCTTTGGTGTTCGTACTCGCGTTTCTCTGGGAATGGTTTGTGAAAAACGGTGGCATTGTCGTTTCTGTGATGGTTGTCTGGGTGCTCATTGGCGCTTTTGGGGCGACTCAGATCCCAGATTTTTTCGTCGACAGAGAGGGGAAACTGGTCCATGCCGTGAACGACAGAGTAGATACTTTCGCCACCATCAAAGAGCTCAATCTTCAGGCGATAGGGAAGAAGAGACCACCTATGAGTATCTACTTCTCTTATCGTTTCTCTGCTCCGTCCGGCAGCATGGTGTGCATAAACGCCGTAGGAAATTACCCGTTTGAGAAGCTCCCTGTCGGGGCGATTGTTCCACTCACCGATGATGGCAAGAATTTCAAGCCACTGGTGCAGGCCGGAGCCAATGTGAGAAACGCGTCGGTAAA
>CALMXW010000094.1 GCA_937871115.1 uncultured bacterium | reverse complement strand
TGCTCAACCAGACATTGAAAATTTATAATATTTCACTGTTCACGAATAACACCAATATGGAAATAAAAATGGAAAAATCGTGGAAAGATGCACTCCGAGATGAATTTTCGAAACCCTATTTCGAAAAGCTTACCGAATTTGTGCGGAGCGAGTACTTGAGCGCAAAAGTGTATCCGCCGCCAAAGTTTCTTTTTCATGCCTTCGAGCTCTGTCCTTTCGACAAAACTCGCGTGGTGATACTCGGCCAAGACCCCTACCACGGTGCCGGGCAGGCGCACGGGCTCTGTTTTTCTGTGCCCGAAAACATTTCCACTCCCCCGTCGCTTCAAAACATTTATAAAGAAATCCAGGCTGACCTCGGCCTCCCAATACCACAAAATCCAAATCTCGACCGGTGGGCGAAGCAAGGTGTACTTCTCCTCAACGCCACTCTCACGGTGCGCGCCAAAAGCCCCGGCTCGCACCAACACCAGGGTTGGGAAGAATTTACCGATGCCGCCATCAAAGCGCTTTCGGATAAAAAAGAGCATCTCGTCTTCCTCCTCTGGGGAAAGTATGCGCAAGAAAAGGGCGCAGTAATTGATCGCACAAAACACCTCGTCCTCACCGCGGCGCACCCCTCACCATTCTCCGCCCACTCAGGATTTTTCGCTTGCCGGCATTTTAGCAAGGCAAATGAGTACCTTTCTGCGCACAAAAAAGAGCCTATTGACTGGGCGTAGCTGAGTGTGGCAAGATGAAAAGAGTAAACAATTTCACAGACGAGTGCGGAGGTGCACAATGAACATCACACGGTACGAAAGCCTCCTACGGCTGATCAACAGTGGCCGGGAACCCAGCGAGACTCGCCATGCCATTCTCATGATTCTTCTCGAACACCCCGAGCGGAAATATGATGAAGACGGTACGCTTCTCCCGCCCACAGCTGAAGAAAAAGGGCGCGAGAAAGAAATTTTCGATCTCATCAGAGAAAAAAGGCAGGATGTCTGGCAAAGTTATGTCGCCTGGGAACTCAGGTGTGGGATGGATGTATTTTTCACGGAAGATAAATCAGAGGAGCCCGAAGCAGAGACTGCGGGGGTATGAGTATGGACACCGAGGAGGCTGAGTACCAAAGGCTTCTCGATCTGGTAAATGGAGACATGCCCAGCGCTCAAGTACTGAGGGAGTTCCAAACTCGCTATCCCAACAATGGAAGAATACGAATAAGTGTAGCCCTGTTTGTGCGACTCGATCCGGTAATTGAGAGCAAGCATCCTCAAATACTGGGCGCGTGGAAAGCCTACATCGAAACACTCATCGGCTAACATTACGGAAGCGGTATCTCCCACGCCTAGCTCTCACCCGAGACTAGGCGTTTTCTTTTTCCTGTTTTTCGATCTCGAGTATCATCGGCACCACGGAGTCCGATTATTTAAATTTATCTTTCGAAATTTTTGACTGCTTCACGATTGATAAGAATGTCCCGATTGGCAACGGCTTGTTCTTGCCATGCAAAGGAACAGGTACCATCGTACTCATAACATGATTTCGGTAAATGAGATGACTCCCTCTCTGTCGCGAAAGCACAAAACCATTTTGTGTAAGGATGACTATAATTTGCCGTGCGGTAAGAGAACGCATACTAACTAGTGCGAAAGGGAGACTTGCACCTCGTCAATAATCGGCCGTCTTCCGTACATGCGAAATTTTTGTTTCTGTGATTCAAGTTCTTCGATCCAAAGTTCCAATACTTCTTGTGCCATCTCTTTCGCTTCCTCAAATGTCCGCCCAAAAGTCACACACCCTGGAAAATCAGGAAAAGAAACATTATATCCGCCCTCTTCCGCTGGATCAAAAACGGCAAAATATGATTGAATTTTTTGCGTCCTTATTTTCTTCATGTTGCTATCTTACCAGAAAAGTGGTAGAAAGAAAAGCGGTAAAAACATCGATAGCGAGGATGGGAATATGGGTATAGAATTATACACTACTTTAACATTTTTTTATTTTCCGGGAATTGACACTTTTGTCTGCAAAATTTGTCTACTCCACGAAGATGACGCGGGTAATCGCGTGGCAAAATTCGATCTTCTGGTAAAGGACTACTCGAAGAAAACAGGCTGTGTGGAACTATACAAGGGAACCCAACTTCTGCTGCGCATACGTGTTGACGAACTCGAAGATCTTGATAAACTTCCAAGGCCCGAACGAACGTTTTTCAAAATGCTACGCGAAACATTAAGTGCTGCAACTTTTCAAGTATCATCTTTGTTTTACGAGGGAACCGTCGAAAGATACGTACAATCCGACGTCTCCGAAGCTATAGAAGATGCCCTCAAGCTGTTCGAGAATTAAACATTGTCTTGTGAGAATTTCTGCCTGACTTTTACACCAAAAGTTAGGCGTTTTCTTTTTCCTGTTTTTCGATCTCGAGTATCATCGGCACCACGGAGTCGGGGTTGAGCGAGACAGCACCAATCCCCTCCTTGATGAGAAAGCGAAGGAAATCGGGGTAATCAGATGGAGCCTGTCCGCAGATGCCGATATATTTCCCGCGGCGTTTGCATGCGGCGATAGCCTGGCGCACGAGCTCGCGCACCGATGGATCGTTTTCGTTTGAAATCTTTGCCACAATGCTCGAGTCGCGATCCATACCGAGGGTGAGCTGGGCGAGGTCGTTCGAGCCTATCGAAAATCCGTCGAAGATGTCGAGAAAATCATCCGCACGCAAAACGTTGGTCGGGATTTCGCACATCACGTAAATCTTGAACGCCTTGCCGCCGTCCTGCCACATGCCGAGGCGATTAATGATCGAGACGACATTCTTCCCCTCCTCCGGTGTGCGGCAAAACGGAATCATCGCCTGCACGTTGAGGAGCCCAAATTGCTCGCGGGCACGTTTGAGGGCGAGGACTTCAAGCTCGAATGCTGGAGCGAAATCGGGGTGCGCGTATCGCGATGCTCCGCGCCAACCAATCATCGGGTTTTCTTCTTCGGGTTCGAAATACGTGCCACCTAAGAGAGCCCGGTACTCATTGGTTTTGAAGTCCGAGAAGCGCACAATGACATCGTACGGGTGAAATGCCGCGCCGATCTGCGCGATCCCCTCCGCGAGCTTCTCGATGAAGAATTCTTTTTTATCAGAAAATCCTACGGTTATTTCTTCTATCTTTTTCTTGAGCTTTACATCTTTTAGGGTGTCGAAATGAATGAGCGCGAGCGGGTGCACCTGAATGTGCGAAGCGATGATAAACTCTTCGCGAGCGAGGCCGACACCGCGGTGTGGAAGTGCGGCGTGAGCAAACGCCCCCTCGGGAGAGCCGACATTGAGGCACACTTTTGTTTTTACTTCGGGGATTGCTTCGAGATTGAATTCTTTTTTCTCAAACGGAATCTCGCCCTCATAAATCCTGCCCACATCTCCGCCGGAAGAATCTATCGTTATCACATCTCCCGTTTTTATCCTTGAGAGTACTCCCTCTGCGCCCACGATGGCCGGGATGCCGAGCTCGCGGGAGACGATGGCCGCATGCGAGGTGCGCCCGCCTTTTTCGGTGACAATCGCCGAAGCTTTTTTCATGATCGGCTCCCAGTCTGGGTCGGTGATTTTCGTCACCAATATCTCGCCATCTTTAAATTCTGAAAGTTTTTTTGCAGAAAGAATCACTCGCGCTTTTCCGGAGACGATTCTCTTTCCTACCGCCACGCCCTTGCCGAGCTCTTTGCCACTTCCTTTCAGAGAATATTCTTCGAGGACAAAGCCTTTCTTCTCTGCCTGCACTGTCTCCGGCCTCGCCTGCACGATGAAAAGTTTGCCTGAGACACCATCCTTCGCCCACTCCATGTCCATCGGCGTCGGCTTTCCCGAGCGCTCGGTGTAGTGATCTTCTATCGCCATGGCCCATTGCGAGAGCTGCAATATTTCGTCATCGTTGATACTCCATCGCTTCTGATCTTCGGTTAGCACAGCAACTTCTTTCACTGGCTTGGAGCCGCTATGATAGATCATCTTTGTCTTCTTCGCGCCAAGCATTTTCTTAATGATAGAGCGGTAGCCGTTTCTGAGTGCGGGCTTAAACACGATAAATTCATCGGGAGTTACTTTGCCCTGCACCACCATTTCACCCAAGCCATACGAAGCATTTATTTCTACCACGTTGCGAAAGCCGGTCTCGGTGTCGAGAGTAAACATCACTCCGGAAGCCCCCACATCGCTCCGCACCATTTTTTGCACACCCACAGAGAGCGCGATGGCGAAGTGATCGAAGCCTTTGTCTACTCGGTACGAGATGGCACGGTCGGTAAAGAGCGAAGCGAAGCATGCGCGTACGGCATTTAAAATATTTTTATCACCACGAACATTCAAAAATGTTTCGTGCTCTCCAGCAAACGAAGCGCCCGGCAAGTCTTCCGCCGTGGCCGAAGAGCGCACCGCTACGTCTGTCCCCGCACCTCCCTCGGAATACTCTCCGGAAAGTTTTTGGTACGACTCCACGATTTCCTTTGCCAGTAGTCCTGGGAACTCTGTCGCGAGCACCATCGCTCGGACATTCTTTCCGCGCTTTTGAAGATTTTTTATGTCACCCGTATCCAGCCCTTCGAGAGCGATCTTAATCTTTTCTGCCAATCCCGACTCGTTCACAAATTGACGGTAGGCGGTGGCAGTGATGGCGAATCCGTTTGATACCGAGATGCCTTTGCTCGCGAGCGCAGTATACATCTCGCCGAGTGAAGCGTTCTTTCCACCCACCATCGCGACGTCATTATTCGTGAGCTCCGAAAACCACAAAATATTTCTCCGAGACTTTTCCTCCATAACAATATAAAAATGAAACTTATAAAAAATAAAAAGAAGAACAGAAAAAAGTAGAGGGTTTCGAGAACCGCGTTGAATATATTATAGCAACTTATTGCGTCAATACAAAATAGAAGTCCGCCACATTCGCCCCGGTGCGGTCGGTCGTGATGTGCCCATCGCCAACTTTTGAGAAAAATTCATACGAACGCCCGTGGGTGTACTCTTCGGTGTTTACGCCAAGAGACTTTGATTCTTCATAGAGAGTTTTGTCGCCGAGAGCTCCTGCCACTTCGGTATTGTCCCAGCCGTCTGATGCCGCGGCTTTGATCACGGTATTTTCCGGCAAATATGGAAGCGCGCCGAGCACGACTTCCTGATTGCGCCCACCTTTTCCTTCGGAATGCGCTACCGTCACCGTCGTCTCTCCTCCATACAGCGAGCAACCTTTTCCGACATATTTTTCTGAAGCCAATTTTTTCCCAAATTCACCCGCTTCGCCCGTCGCGCAGTTGGAGCAGATGACCGGGGCATACCCGAGCTCCTCTGCCTTCTTCCCCATTGCAAAGAGTGCGGCGTCATTCGTAACAAACAATATGTTTTCTACATTCTCAAAATATTTCCCCTCTTTTGGAGTCTCGAGGATTTCACAATGCGGGAGCTCACAAAGCTTCATGATGTCGTATTTCGAAAGAATCTCCGCCGCGTCCATGGCCACCGTCGTATCCATCACCGTGGGGCCGGAAGCAATGGTGGCAATATCGTTGCCCGCAACATCGGAAAAGATGAGCGAGACCACTTTCGCCGGGTACGCAAGCTTGGCGAGATTGCCACCCTGCACCTCAGAGAGATGTTTGCGCACGGTGTTGAGCTCGTGGATATCCGCGCCCTTTTCCATGAGCTGTTTCGTAATCTCGGTAAGCTTCTCGCACTTGATGTCATGCGGAAGGCAGAGAAGCGAAGAGCCACCACCGGAAATGACCGCAAGTATCAAATCTTCGGCTGTGGTGTCTTTGAGCATCGCGACGATGGACTCGGTGACTTCTTTATTTTTCTCAGAAGGAAAAGGGTGCGTCCCGATTTCACTCCGCAAATATTTCAACACCCCGCCCCGCACATCGAGCACGACTCCGGCAGTAATGCGGTCGCCCAAAATCTCTTCTATTTCCTTCCCGGCATCAAAAGCACATTTACCAATAGCGACGACAAGCACCCGCCGATATTGTGGCAAATAAATCTCCACTTCTCGCGTCTTGCCGTCTACCCCGGCGGCGCTTGTAATCTTGAGCGTCTCACCTTCGAGCCGAAACTGCGAGCGGATAGCCGACGTGGTCATGATGGCCGTATACCCCGCATCGAGGATTTGCAAAGCATCGCGCCGGAGAGGTGTGGTGCCGAGCGTATCGGCGTTCTGGATAATCATGTATTCAT
>CALMXW010000093.1 GCA_937871115.1 uncultured bacterium | reverse complement strand
TTTTTATTTTTATGATATTGTTTGGCTATATGGCAACCTTCACGAATCTCTTCAAAAAACACAAAGTCGCGAGTTCTCTTGCGGCGATCATTATAATAATTTTGGGTATCGGGTATACATTTCGCACAAAAGACGTTCAATATGAGATAGCGATTGCAGCAAAGAAAGATGTAGTGAAAGAGATCGCACTCACCGGAAAGGTGAAATCTGCTCGGAACGCGGACCTTGGCTTTGAACAAAGTGGACGCATCGCTGCGGTGTATGTACAAGAAGGTTCTCGCGTGACAGCGGGTACGGTACTCGCTCGTGAAGAAAGTGGTACTATTGTGGCCGATCTCGACCAAGCAAAGAGTGCGGTCCTTTCCGCCCAGGCTTCACTCGCGGAGCTTCGTCGCGGTGCGCGCCCGGAAGAAATTGAAGTCGATAAAAAGAAAGTTGAGAGTGCAAAAGTAGATCTTTCAGAGGCAGTACGCTCGCTTTCCGCAACGCTTCAAGATTCGTATTCCAGTGCCGATGATGCGGTGCGAAATAAAGCAGACAAGCTGTATGAAGGTCAGGAAAGTCAAAATCCACGGATCTTGTTTAGTACAAGTAATAGCACCCTCAAGAGTGACCTCGAGGCAAAACGAGTTTCTTTGAGTGCCATGTTTATACAGTGGAAGAAGGATCTTTCTGGAGATCTTTCGAGTCAGGACAATGTTGCTCGCGTTGCAATTTCTTCTGAAGCGCACCTTGCTGATGTTCGAGATTATCTCGACAAGTTGAGCCTTCTCCTCACGTACGCAATCTCATCAGGAAACACTACCCAGGCGACCATTGATGGCTATCGTGCGGACATTTCGGCTGCTCGCGCGGGAGTGAGTACCGCTCTCACCGCTCTTCAAGGAGATCGCCAAGCTTTGCAGAAATCTATCGCGGCGCTTTCTCTTGCACAGGCTTCTCTTTCTTTGGCCCAAGCACCGAGTACACCAGAACAAATCTCAAAAGGTGAAGCAGCTCTCGGTGAGGCAAAGGCTCGACTCGAAAACACTCAGGCTCAAGCAGCGAAGTACGCTCTCGTTTCGCCAATTTCAGGTACGGTGACGAGCGTGCACCAAAAGAGCGGTGAAATTGCTTCGCCAGGTACTCCTGTTGTCTCGCTTATTTCTGATTCGGCACTCCAGATAGAAGCATTTGTTCCCGAGACAGATATCGCTCTTGTCCACAGTGGTGGTATCGCTCGAGTGACACTTGATGCGTACGGGAACGATGAGGTTTGGGATGCGAAGGTTCTTTCTGTGGATCCAGCCGAGACGCTTATTGATGGTGTTTCTACCTACAAGACACTCCTCGAGTTTTCGAATTCTCGTGATGAACGTATCAAATCTGGGATGACGGCCAATGTGGAGATTGTGGCACAAAAAAAGGAAGCCGCTCTTTCTCTCCCGCGTAGATTTATTACCGAAAAAGACGGAAAGTACACAGTACTTGCGCAAGATGCAAACGGAGTGGTTTCTGAAAAAGAGGTGAAGATAGGTATTACGGGATCTGATGGAAGCGTAGAAATAATTTCTGGAGTAAGTGAGGGTGAGGCGGTTGTTCTAGAGAAGAAATAAAAGAGATATAAATTGTCTCACAAAAATACCCCTTTGGGGTATTTTTGTTTAAGCTGATTTTTTGTCCCCGAAGCGGTAGTAGAGAAGCTTGACTATTTCTGTTGTAACAAACTCTGCAACTGCTATGCCGATAATAATAGTGAGCCATGCATATGTTGGCGGTATGAATTGGAAAATAGTTTGTCCGACTTGTGTGTACGGAAGGGTGAGAGTGAGAAGGAAAGCGAGAAGAGTGAGAGATGAAAGCATAAATGACGGACGCACAGCGGAGAGGAAGAATTTTTGTGTGCGGATAGAGTAGATGAAGAAAAGCTCGGTGGCAATGCTGCCAATAAACCAGCTCGTCTGAAGTACGGCTGGGGCTTCGTGAAAGAAGAGCGCGAAGTAAATAAAGTCGAAGACAGTAGAGACGATACCGAGTACCGTGGCGAGAACCATGATTTCTCGGAAATTGTACGACTTCGGACGGCGGAGCTCCCCTTTGTCGACGTTGTCGGTAGAAATAGCGATCATAGGAAAATCGGAGAGGAGGTTTACAAGAAGTATTTGAAGAGGAAGCATGGGGAGAAAATCTATCAGAAGTGAGGCAATGGCAACAGAATAAAAATTTCCAAAGTTGGATGAGAGGGTTGCTCGAATATATTTCACTGTGTTGGCAAACACCTTGCGCCCTTCTTCGATGCTGGTGATGATGACCGAGAGCGATTTTTGAAGGAGGATAATGTCGGCCGCTTCACGGGCGATGTCGGAAGCGCCAGAAACCACGAGTGCGACGTTTGCTGTTTTCAGTGCTGCGGCATCGTTGATCCCTTCGCCTAAGAACCCGACATTTTTTGTTTTCTGTAGGATTCGAATGATGTCATATTTTTGTTCTGGAGAAACACGGGCAAAAACATTGTACTCAAGGGCGGTCGTTTCTTTTTCATCTTCAGTCATTTTTTCGAATGCTTCTCCGGTGATTACGTTTTCTGGTGACGGTGCGAGGCCGATTTCGTGTGCGACGGCTCCTGCCACGCGCGCACTGTCGCCTGTGAGGATTTTTACCGCCACGCCGATCTCTCGTGCTCGTTCAATAGCGTCTTTTGTTGTTGATTTGAGAGGATCGAGGAAAGAGACAATACCCACGAGAGAAAGCTCGCTCTCGTCGCTTTTGTCTGCTGAACGGATAGATTTTTTTGAAACTTTTTTCTGGGCGATGGCGAAGACGCGCTTTCCATGTCGCCCCTCATCTTCCATCCAGTCCTCCATCTTCCGTTTCTCTTCCGAAGTAATCCCCGTGCAAAGTGCGAGTACATTTTCCGGAGCGCCAGAGGTGATGGCATA
>CALMXW010000092.1 GCA_937871115.1 uncultured bacterium | reverse complement strand
GTTTTAATATATATCTAAAAACATTACGTTTACCATCGTTTACGACCTTATAATCTATGAGATCAAAATAACCCTTAAGTGACCAGACACCTTCCTGTATCTTTTCATAAACTTTGATCGACTCGGGCTTAGATCTATTCTTTTTATATTGATTAACAGCCTTTATGAAAAGGCCGTTTTGGGTTATTTTACCACTAGGTAACTTTTCTGGTTGATCTTTTAGTTTTGGATTTTTTGTATAATTTTTTGCTAAATCATGCCCCTCATATTCTATAGTTATTCCATCGTCATGAATCTTATCCGAATAGGGGGCACTGGATTTCTGAGACATGAGAAAAACTGAATAGGATGGGTTCATGCGAAAATTCATCCCTCGTTGCATTGTCTGCGCATTTTCTGCGTCACACATCTCTCTATAACTCAATATGTCGTCTACGATTTTTGCCACAATCGCAGCTTAGCATAAGCAGCAACTTTTTGCAGCAAAGGTCAGCCTACAAGGAAGCAAGGGCTTTTAAAAATATTTTTCTTTGTGACCCTACGGGGAATCGAACCCCGGTTTCATCCGTGAGAGGGATGTGTCCTAGCCGCTAGACGATAGGGCCCTTCGACTACGCTCAGGGCAAGCCTCCAGAAACAGGAGAATCGGCCGAGCTTTACCAAGCAATATATCACTTTTCCCAGAAAAATCAAAAAGAAAGACCCGCCCTGGTGGAGGCGAGCCTTGAAGTCGTCGTGATGGAAAGTCGGGTCTTCCCTATGAGTAGTTAGAGAAAATCCCATCCACTCCGTACTCCTTCATCCGAAGAGCATCTTCGTAGTGGTCGATGGCGTACACAAGAACCTGGAAACCACCATAATGCCACTCGTCGACGAGACCCGGGTCTGCATCGATGATATCCATAAGTACATTAATGCTGTGCACATCAAGCTCCTGGGCAAAACCAGTATTGAGCGGTGCATGTGCGATAAGTGCTCCGATGCGGACTTCTGGGAGATAGAGGTGGAAATCCCTCAGCTCTGCATGCAAGAAAGACGAGACCTCGAAGTTTTCCGCACTCCAACCTCTTCCAATGAAATTCTTCAACATGCCCGCGGTTGAAGCGGCGGTGTTGGGAGACTTAAGTTCAAAATTATGCCAAAAATCAGTACCTAACATCTCGATCGACTCGTACGGCGTGGGCACTTGATGCCCATTCTTCGTCTGGAGAGCACGAATCTGCCTAAAGGTCATTTCCTTCACCCAGCCGTGGCCATTAGTGGTACGGTCCACCTTCGGGTCGTGCATCTCGACCAGATAACAATCGGCCGTAATCTGCAAGTCGGTTTCGCGCTCAATGAAACCACTCTCTCTTGCGAGAAGATATGCCGGAATAGTATTTTCGTCCTCGAGCCCGCTCAGTCCACGATGAGCAATGACTCTGAATTTATTACTTCGTAGAGAAAGAATCGCCTGTTGCCTTTTCATCAGGAAAGCCTCTTTTGTTCCGAACCCAAGTCGAGTCCAAGGCAAGACTATCACATTTTCTAAATTCGTACACTTGTTACCGTCTCTCCCATTCACTCGCTTGGCGCACGAGGAGCTCTTCTTTCCTCTCCGGATTGGCCATAAGCTCTTCCACTACACGCTCGGCACGCACCCCTTGGGAGCCTTTTACGAGTATTAAATCCCCTTCTTTGATTTCATTTTGTAAAAATTCTCCCGCCTCACGAGCACTGTCGAATTGGTACACATTGCCATCCTTCATCCCGGCGTCGAGAGCACCCTGGGCAATCTCGCGTGCACGCACACCCACCGTCGCTACAATATCCACGAGCGTACCGGCGAGCCGCCCGATCTTACGATGCGCTTCAGAAGTAAATTTCCCGAGCTCGAGCATGTCACCCAAGACCGCGATCTTCCTTCCGCCCCATTCTATCTCCGAGAGCGTCTCGAGAGCGTGCTCTGCGGCGACGGGCGAAGAGTTGTAGCTGTCGTCTACGATGAGTGTATCTTTTATCCCAGGGAGGATACGGAGGCGACCGGGCGGTGGCACAAACTTTTCAAACGCTTCGGCGATCATGTCTCCAGAAGAGCCGGCGTGGAGGGCCACAGCGGTACCGGCAGCCACAGCAGAGCCCACGCTTTTGCCGAGAGTCCCGGCTAGAGTGACCAGGATATTATGCTGATCTTTGGCCTTCATCTGAAACACCACTCCCTTCGGATAATTATTTTTTTCTTCATACGTGATCGCAAAATCTACGACGTGCACATCGGCATCTTCAGCGAAACCATATGTGACCGTTTCTCCCTGCCACCGGTCGCGCTGTGCGAGTACCCGATCGTCGTCGGTATTGAGCACAAGGAGCCCGCCTTTCTTGATTGACTTTATAATCTGACACTTCTCTTCGATGAGCGCTTCAGGGGTGGGGAAAAATTCCACATGCACGGGCACGCTCGCAAATCGGGTGAGCACCACCACATTGGGATGAATCCACCGCGCCATGCTCTGCATGTCTCCCGGGCGGTCCACACCGAGCTCGAGTACCAGCCATTCGGGGTAGCTCCCGCCACCAATAGCGAGCCATGCGCCCTGCAAAATATTTGAAAGCCAGGCGAAAGGATTATTCCAAGCGTTAGAGAGACCAAGCACCGTGAGTGGCACGCCGACTTCGCTGTTGAAGCTCTTCTCACTCCGGCGCACAAAAAACTCCCGCGAGAGTGCAGTATACACCGCATCTTTCGTGGAAGTCTTGCCCACACTCCCCACCACTGCGACGATCTTCGGCTTGTGTCGAGCAAGCACCATTTGCGCTTCGATGCGGAGGATGCCCGTGACAATGTGTTTAAAAAAATGCTTCATGAATTATTCAAATAGTATCACAAAAAGAAAATTTTTACCTGTCTGGCGGCACTTCGTAGTATGAAAGCAAGAATTTTGTGAGGTCCATAAACGGTGCGGTGAGTGTGTGTGACGCGTATTTTTCCCCCACCGGTGCAACGGTGAAAAGAAACACTACAAACTTCGGATCGTATGCGGGGAAATATCCGAAGAAAGAGTGGAGGTATCGGTCATCATAATACCCATGTCCATCACCACGCGAAATCTGTGCTGTACCCGTCTTTGCCGCCACACTGTAGTGCTCGAGCTTCACCGTGCCGCCCAAGAGCGCTTTGTCCACCACTTCTACCAGCATGCGGGTAATCGCTTCTGATGTCTCCTTCTTCAAGACGCGTTTCGGCTCGCCCGTGGGCACATAGCCTTTCGTGAGCCCGGCAGCATAATGTACTTCTTTCAAAAGATGCGGATCAGGCAGTACTCCCCCATTTCCAAGCGAGGCGAGGGCGCGGGTCAATGCGAGAGGTGTCAGCGCGATACCCTGCCCGAAAGATGCCGTAGCGTGCTCCACATCACGCGGGCTGTTCAAGTTATCCACCAGTCCATGAATCTCGCCAGGAAGATCTACTCCCGTCTCTTCACCTAAATCATACGAGAGCATATATTTTGAAAACCTCTCCCGACCGAGCTGCTTCATGACAAACACCATTCCGGTATTGAGAGATTGGCTAAGTACTTCCTGCATGGGAACATTCGTGCCACGCCCCTTTCCATCGAAGTTGGAAATCTTTGCGCCATCTACAATGACATGCCCGGTGGCGTCGTTGTACGTGGTCTGCGCTGTCACCACACCGGCATCAATACCTGCCGCCATCGCAAGCGGCTTCACCACCGAGCCCATTTCGAAAACATTCTCCACGAGTGGATTGCCAAAGACGGCGACGTTCTTTACTTCAGAGACATCGTTGGGGTCGAAAGAGGGGTGTACGGCCATCGCGTAGATGGCTCCGGTCTTTGGATCCATCACAATACCTCCGGACATTTGGGGGTGATACTGCACTTGCACTTCTTCAAGTTTTGCTTCGAGAAGATTTTGCACCTTTGGCTCTATAGTAAGCACCACATCGCCCTTTACCGAATCATCAGATACCACATCTTTCACTCCGGAAAAAATCTGAACAAAGAGATTTTGTTTCGACTCGCTCGAGTTTTTATCCAAGATATCGTTGTAATACCGCTCGATGCCATACCGCCCTGCAATCGTCGTACCATCAGACTCATATCCCGTAAAACCGAGGACTTGAGAAGCAAAGATGTTGCCCGGGTAATATCTCCATCGCTCGTGATACAAACTCACGCCGGGGATATTGAGCGCAGTGATTTTTTCCTGCGCCTCGGGAGTGATACGATGAGCTATTTCTTCGTACGGATCTTCTTTCTTCGCTACTTTTTCCATAAACATACTTTCACCGATGGGAGTGATCTCGGAAATTTGTTTGTATACTTTTCCTGGTTCTTTTATTTTTGAGGGTTCGATGGCGAGAATGTATCCATCCTGAAGCCCCGCTGCCGAGACGATGTTGTCGTCTTTTTCCGTAAAATAAATAGTTCCGCGGTCGAAAAGCCCCGAAAGCACGTTCCACTGCCCTGCCGCGCGGTCACGATACTCTTCACCCCTGACAATCTGAATGAAGTACAGCTCGCCGATGAGAATTATCGCCACAAAAAAAACTCCCGCAATAAGTGCGCGAATTCGCGTATTTACACTCCCGCTTTTATGTTTACTAAAGTTCGCCATTTCCGACGCGCATACTTAGAGCTCTGGTGCGTGGTACATAAGCTACGTTTGAAATTTCTCCATAGCCGAGCGCGGTCGCCGAAGAGAGGTCACTTTTCTCCTGGAGCTCAAGGTACTGCGACTCGAGATTTGAAACTTTTACCGAAAGCTCGGTCACAGAACTTTTTGCATTCTTTAGCGCGACAACATTTCGTATGGTGGTAGCAATGAGAGAAATGTACAAGAGAGAAAAGATGGCCACGAGGGAAACCAATATCCAAAAGACACGTTCTGGCGAAGCAGAAAGAGCGAGAGCGGATACCTTTGAATTTCTATTTTTGTTCTGGTAAGAATATGTCCCCATGGTTTTTTTGTTTAGTCTTATATTTTCTGAATGACTCGCAATTTCGAGCTTCGTGATCTCGGATTCTCCTGTACCTCTTCGCGGGAGGGAGCGATCGGTTTCTTTGTGATGAGGACCCCCTCACCCGACCGGTCTCTTTCGCGAAAAAAATTCTTTACGATGCGATCTTCAAGGCTATGAAATGAAATGACCCCTATTCTTCCGCCCGGTGCGAGCCTCTCCCATGCTTTTTCAAGCCCCATGGAGATAGCTGCGAGCTCGTCATTGACCGCCATGCGGATGGCCTGAAAAGTCTTCGTTGCTGGGTGAGTTTTTCCGTTTCTGTATTTCGCCGGCACCGCCTCTTTCACGATTAGGGCGAGCTCGCGGGAAGTTTCAATCTTCTTCCTCCCGCGAGCAGCCACAATCGCTTTCGCTATTTGTTTTGCATAGCATTCTTCTCCGTAACTTTCCAGAATAACAGCAATATTTTCTTCGCCCCACTCATTTACCACATCTTCGGCAGTAAACGCGCCCGAGGGCGTAGAAGAAAATGTCATCAAGAGCGGTTCTTCGTTTTGAAAAGAAAACCCGCGGCCGGAAATTTCTAGTTGGCGCGATGAAAGTCCAAGGTCGAAAAGGACTTTATCGGCTGTTTTAATCCCGTGCGAATCTAAAGCAGAGTCTAAGTTCCGAAAATTCCCTTCGAAAAAAATCTTTTTGGTTTTACACGTTGAAAGTCTTTTTTCTGCTGCTTGAAGAGCATCGCTGTCTTCATCTATGCCGACAAGCGTACCCTTCGCCCCAAGTACACTACATACGGCTTCCGAATGCCCACCGCCATTGATCGTACCGTCGAGAAATACTTCTCCCGGCTTCGGATCAAGGGTGCTTAAAACTTCTTTCAGTAAAACGCTTTTGTGCATACGTGTAGAGTTCTTTTAGAACACCCCAATCTCTCCCAGCTTCTGCGCGAGAGCGTCTGCCTCTCCGGCAATACGCGCTTTGTACTCATTCCATCGTTCGCTGTCCCAAATCTCGGCGCGGTCGTGAACGCCGGTGACAACGACTTTTGAATTGAGCCCCGCAAAATCTTTGAGAAAATCAGGGACGAGTATGCGCCCAAGCGAATCTATTTCTGCCTCCACGGCGCCCGCCAGCATGAAGCGGTTGAAACCGCGCGTATCCTGCTGGCCCATGGAGAGCGAAGAAAGTTTCTCGGCAATCTTGCCCCACTGTTTGGAGGAATAAAGAAAAAGACACTTGTCGAGACCGTGCGTCAGGACTACCGTCTTTCCCAATTCTTTCCGAAACTTCGCGGGCAAAGAAAGCCGCTTCTTCGGATCAAGCGTATGTGTGTATTCTCCAAGCAACATGTGTTTAAAAACTTCAATGTGCTCCCAAAAAACTTTTTGTGCCGATACCATCCGTCAAAATGACGGCGATGGGAGATATACCACTTCATCCCACCTACTCCCTACTTTATACCACTCGCTTACACAATGCAAATAAAAGTTTTCCACAAGCAAAAACCGCTTTACAGCGGGAATTCTTGCCTTTTTACACCTCAGAAAAACCTACAATCACTCACCAACGCACGTATTGAATTCTTTTGCGGCAGTATTGTACTCAGCTATCATGTTCGAAGTTTCATCAATCAGCAAATTTATTTTCGCAACGAGAGTATTGTATTCCTCTACTTTGGAAAAGTATTCAGCGACACTGAGACTCCCTGCGTCTATCTCGGCATGCAAAGCACCTGCTTCTTTTTTCCAATCAAGAACTTGTTTTTCATTTACAGAAATAGTCGCAGAAAGATCTTTCGGAATAGATGGGCAAGAAGATGCGGGCTTGCCGAATTCCTGCACGGCAATCCACGTAATTCTTCCAGCGAAATTTCCCTTCCCTACTGCGATACCGATTTCTTCAAAATTATTTTTCAGAATATTCGCTCGGTGCCCGGGGCTCGCCATCCACGCATCCACCAACGCTTTTTCATTTTCAAAATCTCCAAGCGCCAAGTTTTCTCCGATGACAATGTAATCGTAGTTCACGCTTTTTGCGAGGCCAGAAATATCTTGCCCTGACGGCGAGACATGCTCGAAATACCTCTGCTTGAACATGTCGTCCATCTTCAAAATAGCAGCCGAGTCCAGGAGAGCATTTCGGGAAAGGGGCTTCACTCCCTCTTGTGTGCGATATGAATTGGTCCACTTAAGTACCTCACTACTCACAAGCTCTCCCTGAGCTCCAACCTTGTTATGGACAAGAGGTGCCGGAGCCGACACTTTCTTCGCCACCTGCTTCTCTACTTGAGCAATTCCGGTCGTCTTCACTGAGACACTCGAAAGCCCCGCCTTTGTCGTGATGGCGGGGCTTGTGGAG
This sequence comes from uncultured bacterium, assembly GCA_937871115.1. Lineage (GTDB taxonomy): Bacteria > Patescibacteriota > Minisyncoccia > Phycocordibacterales > CAIJYI01 > CALMXW01. Next base: position 2,080 of record CALMXW010000092.1, on the reverse strand, counting down.
GCCGAAAGAGACCCTTGCTGGGCCACTTCCGTGTTATGTTGAGTGACTTCTTGATGCTGATTATACCAAACACTCCCCGCAATTACGGTCATGGTGGCCGTAACGACAAAGAATATGAAAGATACAATCTTTACAAACATTTTACTTCACGCCGAGGAGCTCGACCTCAAATGTGAGAGTTGCGTTCGGCGGAATGGCTCCGGGAATACCCCCCGCACCGTATGCGAGCTCGGGAGCGATGGTGAGCTTGCGCTTGCCGCCGACCTTCATTCCGGCGAAACCTTTATCCCATCCTTCGATGACTTGCCCACCGCCGAGCTGAAAAGTAAACGGGGTACCTCGATCGAGACTCGAATCAAACTTCGTGCCATCGATGAGTGTGCCAGTGTAGTGTACGGTTACCATTTTCCCAGCGACTGCCTCTGCTCCTGTGCCGACCACAGTATCTTCTATCTTGAGTCCAGTCGCTGCTGGGGTCGTGGAAGACATAGCTCCTGTATTTGTTTCTGTGCCTACCCCCTGATCTTCCAAACTTGGTGATTCATCTTTCATAAAATACCACGCGCCGAAAAGAAAAATTACGACGACAACAGCTGCCCATATAAGTTCTTTTTTCATAGCGCTCTAAAATTAATTAACAATAAATTACAACATTTAGCATAGCAAAAAACACCCCGAAGCGCAAAAAAAATCTGCCGATGGAAAGACCATCAGCAGATCGTAGAAAGAATAAATTACACCCTGAGTTTAGTTATTTATTGGACGCACTGACACAGAGTTTGGGTAATCGCCTATATTTCTGACAAACACACTACTTGGCTGCCCAGCTTGCACGGAAGCTATGCACATTTCAATTTCCCTATACACTCTACACAGTAATCAGGATTTCCATTGTCGGCAAGCGGCATCTCCATGATGGTATTCCTTCCATCCCCGTGCTGCATGATGTCTTGCTGTTTTGTTTTGTGACTACAGACGTTTGCTGTATATGTCTTACGGAAGCAACGACTTACGTTCAGAAACACTTTTCTTAGCCAGAATAGATAAAATCTAATTTTCACTTTTTGAGCCCTCTCGGTTTTTCCGAAATTACCATACCATAATCTCTCCGAATAAAGCAATGTTGTATTGCCTAAAATAAGAAACACCAAAAGCACATGGCCTCTGGTGTTTCTTATTTTAGATAGCACCGAAATAAACTTTCTTTTGTTCCGCTCTAGCCTCGATACCTTCGAGGCGAGGGGTTTGGTTTTAAGACTCATAAACCACAGTCTTTAATTATCCTTGTGAGACAATAAAATCGACTCGATAAATCTTGCCCGATCCCGAAGGACGCAGACAAGACGTGTTTCCATGAAATTGTTCCACGACCAGCTTCCGCTAGCCGTGCCTTGTTACGACTTAGTCCCTGTCACCGAGCTTACCGTGATCCCACTTGCGTGGGGCTTCGGGTATTCCCGGCTCCCTTGACTTGACGGGCGGTGAGTACAAAGCTCGAGAACGTATTCACCGCAGTATAGCTGACCTGCGATTACTAGCGATTCCGACTTCATGAGGTCGAGTTGCAGACCTCAATCCGAACTGGGGCTATTTTTATAAGGGTTGGCTCAGGGTTACCCCGTCGCATCCTGTTGTAATAGCCATTGTATCACGTGTGTAGCCCCGGATATCAGAGGGACATGCGGACTTGGCGTCATCCTCACCTTCCTCCCAGCTCATAACGCACTTTCATAAATGCGCTGTGAGCTGGGCGGTCTCGCGTGACATATTCAACACGCGACGAGGGTTGCGTTCGTTACCCCACTTAAGGGAACAATTCAAACCACGAACTGACGACAGCCATGCATCACCTGCCCAACCGTCCTTGTGAGACGACTCACGTTTCTGCGAGTCTTCGTTTGGGTTTCAAATCCGGGTGAGGTTCTTCGTTTACCGACGAATTAAACCACATGATCCACCGCTTGTGCGAGCTCCCGTCTATTCCTTTGAGTTTTAGCCTTGCGGCCGTACTTCCCAGGCGGATCTCTTAACGCGTTAGCTTCGCCTCCCAGAGGGTCGATACTCCGAAAAGCGAGAGAAC
>CALMXW010000091.1 GCA_937871115.1 uncultured bacterium | reverse complement strand
CGGTAAAATCCCGTCTGGAAAATATCTTTCTCAAATTCTGCCGGCTTTGCCTTTACATAATCCTCGAGCGTGCGATATTTTTTGAAAAGTTTCTCTGTCACTTCGTTCACTTTTTTATCGGTACACTGTGCCGAAAGCTCGATGGCAACGAGAAGCTCCCAGTTGTTTCCATACACAAGAGCGCAGTGCGCTTCAGGAAAAAGCTCTTTCAACTTGACGTCAATCTCTTTTGCACGTTTCTTTATGTCCATTGAGCGTTATAGTAGCACAGCTTGGCTTCGTCCACAGCTTTTCCCCCTCGGTGCGCTGTCGCCCCGGGGGTTCTTTTTTGATACAATCTCTAGTACTGCGAAACACTCTTATGGCATACGAAAACACAAAAACTTATCCGCGCACGCGCTCCGACATTTCGGGAAATGGAAACACCGGCATTCCTTCCGGTCTGCGTATTCCACCGCAAAATCTCGAGAGTGAGCGCGCATTCTTGGGCTCGCTCATGCTTCGGCCCGAGGCGATGTACGACGTGATGGATTTTATAAAGCCGGATGCATTTTATGCCGACAAGCACCGTCTCATTTTCGATTCTATCCTCGATCTTTTCGGAAAACACGAGCCGGTAGACATGCTCTCGCTCTCGACGCGCCTCAAAGAGCGGGGCCATCTCGACCGCATCGGTGGCGGAGCGTATCTCGCCGAGCTGGTAAACGCCGTCCCCTCTGCGGTCAACGCCAAGCACTATGCGGATTTGATTTACCGTAAGCACATGCTCCGCAATCTCATCCGCGCTTCGGAGCGTATTGGCGAGATGGGCTACAACGAAGCAGAAGACCTCGACAATCTCCTCGACCAAGCCGAGAAAGAAATTTTTTCTGTCACTTCCCTCACCTCAAATCAAAAGTTTCTCACCATTAAAGAGACACTCGATGAAGCGTGGGAGAGGCTCGACCGCCTGCACAAATCGACCGACGAAATTCGTGGCGTGCCGACGGGCTTTGCTGACCTCGACGCCAAGCTCGCCGGGCTTCAGAAATCCGACCTCATCATTCTCGCGGCCCGGCCTTCCGTGGGTAAAACTTCGCTCGCGCTCGACATTATTCGCCAAGCCGCACTGCATCACAACGCGCAGGTGTGCGTATTTTCCCTCGAAATGAGCTCGCAGCAGCTCGTAGACAGAATGCTTTCCGCGGAGTCGGGAGTGGAAGCGTGGAAGCTCCGCACGGGGCGCATTAGCTCGGATGCCGAGTTTGGCCAGCTCTCTGAAGCGATGGGCCGACTCTCAAAGGCACCGATTTTTATCGACGACAGTCCGGGAAACACCATTATCAAGATGCGAAGTACCGCCCGCCGTGTGAAGAGCGAGCACGGACTCGGGCTCATTGTGGTAGACTATCTCCAGCTCATGGTACCCGACAAACATTCCGACTCCATCGTGCAGCAGGTCACCGAGATTTCTCGATCGCTCAAGGGTCTCGCCCGCGAGCTCGACGTGCCCGTCCTCGCTCTCTCGCAGCTCTCTCGTGCAGTGGAACAACGCGGCGGCAAACCTCGCCTCTCCGACCTTCGCGACTCAGGTTCAATCGAGCAAGATGCCGACGTGGTAATGTTTATCCACCGTGAGCAAAACGACGACGGCGCCGGTAAAAAACAGACGGCTGAAATTCTTATCGAAAAACACCGCAACGGCCCGACGGGGAAAGTCGATCTCTACTTCGACTCCGCGAAAACCACTTTCGTCTCTCTCGACAAGAACGGTTTTGATGCGATGGCGGCGAGCACGGGCGGTGCGGATGACTTTTCAAGTTTTTAGAGTAGAGTGAAGTACTGAGTTTTCGTGACGACGCGTTGTGGGCCCCGCTGGCGGGTTAAGACGCTAGGAGGGGAAACTCAGTACTTCACTCTGGGACATATATGGATAGCATTCAACAACTCACCGAATATTTTTCCAAATTCCCCGGCATTGGTCCGCGCGCGGCGAAGCGTTTTGTGTATTTCCTTTTGAGTCGCGATGCTGAATACGTGACTTCTCTCGCTGATACGATTCGCAATTTGAAACAGGGCGTGCTCCAATGCCCTTCGTGTTTTCGATGGTTTCAGAAAAGTCATTCCGATTCAGAGCTTTGTGATATCTGTGGAAGCGAGCATACCGAAAAGAGTACCTTGCTCGTGGTAGAGAAAGATGCTGATTTTGAGAATGTGAGAAAGATGGGCGCACACAACGGACTGTTCTTCATCCTGGGTGGTGCGGTGCCGATACTCGAAAAAGAGCCGACGAAAAAAATCCGCGCGCGTGAGCTCTTCGACCGCGTACAAGAGCGAGCAAAAAAGGGTGAGCTCAAAGAAATAATTCTTGCACTCTCGGCGACTCCCGAAGGTGAAAACACGTCGCTGTATGTCTCAAAAATTCTCCAGCCTCTCGCGGAGAAATATACTCTCAAACTCTCCGCCCTCGGCCGCGGGCTTTCTACTGGCACCGAGCTCGAGTACTCTGACTCCGAGACGTTCAAAAATGCTTTGAGGAATAGGAAATAAAAAAACACCAAAAAGTTTTCATGGCGAAGCGGCGTCGGAGCCCGCCACTTGCGGGTAAAGACGCGAGACAGGGAAACTTTTTGGTGTTTTTTTATTTTGCTTTAATCGCAGCGACTTTGACTTCAGAGAAATGCTGCTTGTGTCCGCGCTTTTTGAAGTAACGGCTCTTTTGTTTGTATTTGATAGTGGTGACTTTCTTCAATCGGCCTTCTCGTACGTGGTCGGCAGAGATGACAGCTCCATCAATATATGGTGTCCCCACAGTAACCTTCTCCCCATCTACGTACAAAAGGACCTTGTCGAAAGAAGCTGCCTCACCGTCTTTGAGCCCAAGTTTCTCCACCCGGAGGGTTTGGCCCTCGGTCACTTTGTACTGCTTTCCGCCTGTTTCTATAATAGCGAATTTCATAGTTCTTCTATATTACTGATTTTTGAATAGAATGCAAGAGGGGGCCTGTCTACCTACTCCCCTATTTTAAACCAGGTTTTCTTGCCCACTTTTACAATGTCTCCTGCAGATGGGGTCAAATACTCGTTTGGACTGGTTATCTTCTCCCCTTGGTAGGTCACGGCACCCTGCTCTACGAGCCGCCTGATGTCGCTTTTGCTTTTCTCTTCCCCGACCTGTGCGAGCCCCATTTCGAGCATTTCAGTAATCGCAATTTTTTCATGTATGGGAATCTGTAGTGTCGGCATCTCTTCTGGGAGCTCTCCCTTTTGGAACACGCTCACAAACTGCTCTTCAGCGTGTTTTGCCTTTTCTTCACCGTGGTAGATAGAAATAATCTCTCGAGCCAAGCGCATCTTTATGTCGCGCGGATTGGTGCCATCCTTGAGCGACGCGAGAATTTCCTGCGCGGCTTTTACCGGCGTGTAGGTGCAGAGCTCAAACCACGTCTCAATAGAAGCGTCTGGGAGCGACATTATTTTTCCGTACATATCCGTCGGTGAGTCGGTAATGGCGACGTAATTGTCCAGAGACTTCGACATTTTATTTTTGCCGTCGAGCCCGGTGAGGAGCTTGAAAGAGAGCACTGCCTGCGGAGGCGCGCCGTTGGTCTTCATGACGTCACGCCCCATGAGCATGTTGAATGTCTGGTCGCTTCCGCCCGCCTCGAGATCGCATGAGCCGTAAATGAGGTGGATGAGATACGAGTCGATGCCCTGGAGCACGGGGTAAATCATTTCGTGCATGTAGAGCTCGCCACCGTTTTTTATCCGCTCTTGAAACATGTCGCGCTGAATGAGCTGGCCGTGAGTGATGTGCCGAAGGGTGAAGAGAAGACCGCGGAGAGTGACATCGTGAATGCCCTGGTTGCCAAGGTGGGTTTTCTGCATACGAGTG
>CALMXW010000090.1 GCA_937871115.1 uncultured bacterium | reverse complement strand
CAAAAAGAGAAATCAGAATAAAATACTGAAACTTTTTCATGCGAGCACTCTATCACTTTTTTTGGAAAAAATAAAAACCCCCTGACACCCTGCTCGAAAGCAAAGTATCAAAGGGTCAAAGGTTAATGGCCCAAGGTTCAGTTGCGAGAAAGGACTCGGTAGCCCTCGTCCCACCGACCAAGCTCGCCGAGCCCCCACGCGCGCACGTACCACACGGCGAGGCCACGATACCAGAGCACGCTTACAGTGAACACTCGGTCGCCAACCTGTACATAAAAGATGTTGGCATTGCCATTGTTCAGAAGCGGACCCGCTTCGCCTCGGGGTTGAAGCTTCAAGAGGGCTCCGATGACCCAGAGGTCGGCTGTGGAAAAGACATGAGCTGCCGGCAACTCACCGCGGATATCGTTGTCGTACATATTCTTTGCGAGATCGTGCACCGACAGAGCCAGCGCCGGCTGGTTGGTGACCGCACTCGCCGCCGAGAGTATGCGGGACTTGAAGTCGTCCCAAATATACAGACTCACGTCGGGATTCTCGTTGCAGAAAAAGCCGTGAGGGACGAATGTGTCGATCAGGGGGCCGAGGGTGATGGTGTTCTGAGGGATAAGTATATTTGACATTGCCAGTCTCCTGAAAGTTCTACTGCAGAAATTCAAATAACCAAAAATAGTTTGTAGTATTTTATTGTTGTTGTCAAGATTTCCGGAAAACGAAAAATGGGATTCCTGCATACACCGGCAGGAGGAACCACACGGAAAATGCGGGGAGGACAAACGAAGAAAACGGGATGCTGGCGAAAAGTTTAGTCACGAGAAATATGTACCCGAGAAGGACGTACGAAATCACGGCAAATGGAGCCGCCAAGATTTGCGAAATGATGGCGAGTACTCCTGTGAAAGCGCCGACGACCATGACAATCGGCACCATTGGCAATACCAGGATGTTGGCCGGGAGCGCGAAGAGTGAAAGCATGCCCGACATATAGAGGATGAGTGGCAAGACAAAGACTTGCGTGGCGAGGGTGGAGGCGACGATTTCACGAAGCTGCCATCGCTCTGTCACAAAAGAAAGGCGTTTGGAGAAAAGAGGCGCGAGGGCGAAGAGTCCGAATGTGGCGAGGAAAGAAAGTTGGAAAGAAGGATCGTGGAGCAATATGTTTGGGTTCCAGAGCACCATGAGAAATGCGACGAAGACGAGCAGGCGGATACCGTCGGCTTCCCTTCCCCGATACGCGGCAAAAAGTACGATCATTGCCATGAGTCCCGCACGCACCCCGGTCGCACCCGCACCGGTCATCACCACAAATCCGAGCACGGCAAACGCGCCCGTGCCGAGAGCCGCAAGGCGCGGGAAAAATGAGAAAGATTTCATCACCCAATTTGCCACGAGAGAAACATTGTATCCGGAAAGTACGACGATGTGTACGAGCCCGACTTTTTGAAAATCAGAAATGAGATCCGGCCCGAGCGAATGCTTCGCGCCGAGAAGAATACCAGCGAGAAGCGAAGATTCCGGCTCGGGGACACCCAGACCAATAGCAATGAGGAATTTCTCCTTGGCGTCAAACAATTTCTCTTTTAAGAAATTTCCTTTGTGTACGCCCGTACGAGAAATCTTCGGATAATACATTTCGTAGTACACGTCGTCTTTTGCCAGATACGATGCGTAGTCAAACAGGTGACCGTTTTGCCCGTTGAAATTTTCCGGATACTTAAGTTTTCCCGAAATCCGCACTTGATCTCCGTATCGGAAGCCTCCCAGCCGATCGACCGTAACCAAAATCTTCTTGGGATTGTTGTCGAGCTTTAGTATGAGCCGCATGGAGTCTCTCCGCATATCAGGCTCATCGACAATTGTCCCTTGGAGCGTCACGGCCTTCCCGGCAAAAGCATCGAGAGAAGTATCGTGCACATTTTCCATGTTGAGCCGCGCCATTCCAAGGCCGAAAGAGACGAGGACGAGAGAAAGAAGAGCAATCTTTTTTTCTTTCTGTAGGTACGAAAAAATACCCGCGAGGAGCGCGAGAAGAACGAGGAACATACCATCATAGACACCGCTCGAATACACAGACGCAAATACAATGCCGAGGAAGAAAGCTAGGAATGGAAAATAAAAAGCTGGCATTATTTCTGTTTCCACTCTCTGATAATCTCCTCCTCTTCTTGCTTGCTCAGCGCTTTTTTGTACCTCGCGGCTTTTGTGCCCTTTACCCTCTTTTCGCACTCGGCCCAGGTGGCATGATGTTCTATCTTTCCATCCACCATACTCAAATAGGAATACGCTTTCGCATTTGACCGCGCACGCGAGGAAGTTTTCGCTGTCTTTTTTTCTGCATCGTGGGCAAGGTCGAGAATATTTTTTATTTCGTACTCTGTAAAAGAGCCAGAGTAAAGATGCGAATCATACTCATCGTTTTGAGCAAAGCTCGTGGCTATTTCATCCGCGCGCTCGTTGCCCACGATACCCACGTGCCCGGCGACATACTGCCACTCCACACGCTTACCCTCTGCAACGCGCAAAAGCTCGAGCCAGAGCCCTTTGTTCTCGACCTCTTTTTTCTGCGTGGTCATCCAGCCATTTTTTTTCCAGCCATGCGTCCACTTCGTCATACCACTGATGACGTACGTCGAGTCGGTACACACTTTCGCTTCCCCGCCATCGGCGACGCGAGCCAATCCGTTGATCGCCGCCGTGAGCTCCATTTTATTATTCGTCGTGTAGTCTTCGTGCCCGCCGAGCTCATCCACATTTCCGGTATGAATAACAATCGTCCCCCATCCGCCGGGGCCAGGATTGCCAAGGGATGACCCGTCGCAAAAGATAATAGTTTGATTATTCGCCTTCATAAGACCATTGTATTACAAAATCTCGATCACTCGTAGTCGCAGCTCGGGAAATCTCCGGAACGTGTCTTTTTCTATCGCTGCGAGGAGGCTCACTGTCTGCCCCGCGACGAGCTCTTCGCCATTGTGTGTACTCCCCCGGAAAAATCCGATAGCTTTGATCTGCTTGCCCGAAGAATTTTTGAAAAGTAATTCCAAGTGCGTGCCCGTCTTTCCAAACTCTTTCACTCCCTCGATACGCAAATCCTCAAACAGAAAGATTGGTTTCGGATTGCCCTGCCCAAAAGGAGAGAGCTTCGTCATCTCGTCGTAATTTTTCCAATTCAAGTCATCCAGAGAAAGTTTCGCGTCCACAAAAATGCCACCTTCCTCTACCGGCTTCTTCTCCATCTGTTCGTACATCTCCGAAAGTTTCGTTTCGAGTATATGAACATGTTCGTGCGCCACCATAAATCCGCCCGAAGCTTCGTGTCCGCCAAACTGCACAAAATATTCTTTCGTGCGCGACATGAGCTCGACGACAGACACCGTCCCATCCGAGCGGCACGAGCCTTTTATTCTCCCCTCTTCGTCTTTTCCCCACACAAAAGCCGGGCGTCCAAATGCTTCCACCAAGCTGTTTGCCGCGAGCCCGAGGAGCCCCGGTGCCCAGCGCGGGTCGCCCGTCACGATCACCGCACCCACTTCGCGCTCCGAGAGAACGTGTTTCGCTTCTTTAATCATCCCCGCTACCACACCCTTGCGCTCAGTGTTTAATTTTTCGAGATGCGTCGCGAGTGCTTCCGCCGTCTCTTCATCATCAGTAGAGAGGAGCTCGAAAGCGCGAAGTGGTACGTCCATGCGGCTCGCGGCATTGATGCGCGGCGCGATGGAAAAACCGATATCATCCTCGGTGAGCGTCGTCTGGTCGACCCGCATTTTGTTGAGAAGTTTTTTGAGGCCCACGCGCGGACTTTTGCGAAGTACTTTGAGTCCGAAATGTGCGATCATGCGATTTTCGTTTTGGAGCGGCACCATGTCCGCCACGGTGGAAAGCCCCGCCATGTCGAGGAGCCACTTTTCCCAACCTTTGGGAATATTTAAATACTCTCGAAGAGTCTGCTCCCTCCCCTCTTTAGAGGGG
>CALMXW010000089.1 GCA_937871115.1 uncultured bacterium | reverse complement strand
TGGCCAGAGTTACCAATCGCCTCTAAACATGATTTTAACAGAGGTTCCTCTGTGATAAAATCAGCATCAGAGCGGGTTGAAAGAAAAACTTTTTTCTGAAAATTATTTCTGAAAAAAGTTTTTTACAAATTTACTTTTATTTTTCTCCAAGCATCTGCACTTCTGCTTCGAGATGTACTCCTGTCTTTTCGAAAACAGATTTTTTCATCGTCTCCACGAATGCCAGAATCTCTTCACTCGACGCGTCACCGAGGTTTACCACCACGAGCGCTTGGTTTTTATACGCGCCGACATTTCCTACCACTGCTCCACGAAAACCACACACATGGTCGAGTATCCACCCTGCCAAAAGCTTTACTTTTCCTTCTCCTGCGGGAAACGAAGGCATCTCGGGGTATTTCTCTTTGAGATTGAGAGCGACACTTTCTTCGACAATCGGATTTTTAAAAAACGATCCCGCCGTGCCATACTCTTTTACGCTCGGAAGTTTCCTTGTGCGTATCGCCACCACCGCATCGCGCACATCTTGTATGCTCGGATTTGCAATCCCCTGTTGTGTAAAATATTCCTGCACATCTTTATAGTCGGCTTTCACTGCGCCGTCTTCCGCGAGATCAAATGCGACGCGCGTCACAATATACTTTCTTCCTTCCGGAGTCTGAAAAAAACTTGCGCGATATCCAAACTGACACTCTTCATTACTAAAAGTTCTCGTTTCCAGTGTCTCGGTATGAAACGCCTCCACCCACACGAGCGTATCTTTCATATCGCGCCCGTATGCGTTTATATTTTGTATTGGTGCTGCACCCACCGTGCCCGGAATGAGCGAAAGGTTTTCGAGCCCGGCGAGATTTTTCTCCGCTGTCTGTGCGACAAGCCCATCCCAGCTTTCCCCCGCGCCAGCCACCACCCTCCACACATTTCTGCCATCTTTCTTTTCCGGCTGTTTTGTAAATTCTACCCCGGGTATTTCTATTTTGAGGACGAGCCCCGAAAAACCGCCATCAAGAGCAAGCAAATTTGAACCGCCACCAAGGGCAAAGAAAGCCAGGGCATTCTGGCGAATAAAAAGTACCGCACCTCTCAAGTCTTCAAGAGACTTCACGCGGCAAAAATACTGCGCCGGTCCGCCAGTGCGAAAAGTGGTAAAGTCTTTAAGAAGAGTGCCTTTCTGTATTTCCATGCTTTTGTTTATGCCTCGAGTATAGCACAAAAACCCGGCGTGTCTGCCGGGTTTTTGTGTGTTTCTTTTTTTAAATTTTAGAGTCTGTGATCTTCTTTCTTCGGTACTGGTCGTGAAAAAGTTTGTACTTCTTCCTCAGATTTTTGCTCCTCTTTTGCTATCGGAAAGATGATAGGTGATGTTTCTGCAGGACTCGCACTTGGTGCAACTTCCGGTACCGTGTTTGCTTCTGGTACAGTGTTTTCCGTTTCGGCTCCATCATTATCGTCATTTTCGTCATCACCCTTTCCGCCATCATCTTCGTCGTAAAGAGAGCGGAGTACGAAGTAGAGGATAAGAATGAGTATAAGGAGTAAGACAAACCAATAGGAGTCGAAGAGACCTCCGAAGAATCCGCCAACAACAGCGGCGAGATTTCTCAAACGGCCCTTCATGTCGGAAGTACCTTCATCTTTTGTCGTCGTCGTTCCGAGAAGATTCTCGTCTGTGGTCGTGCTTTTGACTTCACCTGAGTTCCCACCGAGGGCAAGATGATCTGAGTTTTTACCCTGGTCACTTACTCCAACAACATCGTTCACATCCTGGCCGTTGTAAGAAGGAGTCGGCTGGCCCGAAGCTACGGTACCGCCAGCACTGTTTTGTGAAAGGCTCATCAAGTATGCCTTGAAAGCATCTACTTCTTTCTGTTGGTCAGAGTTGAGGGGGAATGCTCTATTGCAGTAAATTTCATTTACTTTCTTTCTTGTCGTGAGGTACACAAAGCCAGTTCCTTTCGTGTGTCCCCATGGAACCAAAACATCTTCTCGATATTTTTCCTGGAACGAAACCGTTGCATCGTAAGAGACATCATCGTAGATACCCGTTACGGAAACTTCTGTGTGGCCTTCAAAAATTCTAAGGAATGACTGAAGTTTTTTTACTTCTTCTGGGTTGTTGTTTGCTCCGCGCTTGATAAACTCACGCAAGTAGAAACATTCTCCTCCTCCGGTTGGTGTTGTTATGGTCGTGCTTGTCGTTGCGATTACGCCACCGTTGATGACACCAAGAAGTCCCATGATGACTCCGCCGCCGCCGCCATTGTTTGTTGGCGCGGCTGGTGCAGGAGCATCAGTCTCGTCGTTTTTGTCTGGAGTATACGTTGCAGCATTTGTAGGATTTCCATCAGAGTGGCAACCAGGATCGTCCGTATCTGTCTTGTGATCACTGTCATTATCCAAACCATCACTACATTGTGGTTTTGGAGTAGTACCTCCGCCATTCGTTTTGTCTTTTACAGTTATTGTCCTTTTCTTTTCTACTGCGGAGAGTCCTTTGCTGTCCTTTACGTTGTACGTGATCACATATGTTCCTGGAGTTGTTGTTGCGACGATATCTCCACCCACAACAACACTTGACGTAATAACACCATCTTCTAGGTCTTCAGCTTTGTATCCTGGCTCCGTGAATGGATCTCCGACTGTAATAGTCATATCGCCATCTGTGAGAGTTATCACTGGTGCCTGGTTTACTGGAGTACTTGTTGCGGCAATGATGTTTACTGTTCTTGTCTTCTGATCAGCAGCGAGACCCTGTGAATCGGTGACATTGTAAGTAAGTGTGTACGCTCCAATCGGAGTAGAGGTAGAGATAATATCTCCTCCGCGCACAATGTGTGCAGTGACATCGCCATCTTCTGTATCTGTAGCTGTAGCACCTGGGTCAGTGAAGTTTGTTCCGGCAATAAGGGTGAACGGATTGTCTCCAAGTACCGTGATCACAGGCTTTGTATTCGTAGCGTGCTCTGAAACGAGTGTGTTCAAAACAACCACTGTTCTGCATGGGCGGTCGCTCGTGAGGGTGATGTGTCCGTCTGCATTCGTGTTTCGTGATGCATCATCATCCAAGCTCGTGGTAAAAAGTTCTCCGCTGTATGGGAAAAAATTTGATGTATTTTCTACTGTCTCCGAATATTGGTCACTATAGCGAGGAGCTCCCCAGATATCATCGGTGCTTGTGGCAATTTCTTCCTGCCCATAGTAATACGATCCAAAAGCAAGGCCGGAATAAGTTTTGCAGTCGGCATCATTTCCTGCATGTGTCGTGAGGACATCTTCGGAAAGAGAGAGTGGTGTTGAAAACGAAGACGTTGGAAGTGTGCTTGGAGCTATTTCGAAAGTTGGATTAGCAGTAGTTAGAAGTCCAGAGAGAGAAAATGTCGCCCTTGCACTTGTGTCTGTGTCAAGGACATTTCCTTCATTGTCTACAGTAACCACGCAAATCTTTATCGTTCCCGTAGGTGTCACGACCGGCTTTGGATTTACGATGACACTTCGAGTTTTTTCTTCTGCGTTGTTATTATCTAAATCTTTTACGTTGTACGTAATCGTGTACGTTCCGGGTACTGTGCTTGTCGTGATCGTGTCGCCCCCAACAACAATACTCGAAGTAAGATCTCCGTCTTCATGATCAGTCGCAGTTGCGCCTGGATCGGTGTAGACATCCCCCTCCGTGATTGTGTACGGATTATCACCGAGAACGGTAATCTCTGGTGCCCATGCAGAAGCAGAAGAAGCAAATGCTGGCAAGAAAAACACTACGGAGACAATCATCCCAACAAAAGCAAATGCGGTATTTTTTTCGAACTTTCGAATGGTGTTAGTAGACATACGTTTTTATTGCCGAGCAATCTAGAATAAATAAATTATTTGTTTCGTAAACATATGTCTAGCATAAAACAAAAAATTTGTAAAGGGGTGCACCTCGGTGAACAATACCCTCGCACCAGACGCCGAAGGCTGAGGGAGAAAATTACAGATTTATTTGAAATACCTCCCTCTAAATTTTGTAAAATCTTAACCGAAAATAAAGCTTTTCTATAGGACATTTCCTTATTCTACATATGTCTTTTAGACTGTCCTTTACAATACTTGCATGTGCGGGGCAAGTATCTGATACTAGGAAAAGTATTTGAAAGACAAACACAACAAGGAGCTTCCGATGAACATTCGCGCATCCCCGATAATCATCTGCTTCAGCGGCAACGCAACAGCGGTGCGGTGGGCATTTGAAAACAACCCGAAAAATCCACACCTAAAGATGATAACTGGCGCATTCACCGATAGAGAGGACGCCCCGGGAATTTCTTTTTTCCGACAGAAAAAAATTCACCTCGAGATACTCGACCTTCGGGCATGGAAAAAACAAAACCGGTGTAAAAGCCTGAACGAAATGGTTGGAAATAGAGACGCACGGTTTTACTATAGTCGAGCCATGGCAGCACTCCTTCGTGGAACATTTCCGGAAGCGAGGATTCTTATCTTCGTTGGATTCACGGTAGTCATAACGACAGAGCCATTTGTTGCGGACGAAGAGGATCAATTTGCAATCATCAACGAGCATCCCGCCGACCTGACTATTCTTGGTGTTGATGGCAAGCCTCTTTACCGAGGACCAGGTACAGACGCTATCGAACGGACGATTAAAGATGGATGCCTCGACATCTGCACGACGGCACACTTTGTTACGGACGAAGTTGACGGTGGAAAAATTATCGCACAGTCCGAAAAGATACCAATCAGGCCCGATATTTCCGCACAAGACACCCAGGAAGAACTCAAGGTAAAAGGTGACGGCCCTCTCTTTGAGCGGATTTTGGAACTTGTTACCCTCGGTTGTCTTTGAAATTCCTTCTTTGTGCACACAAAAAGCCGTAGGGTAATCCTGCGGCTTTTCTTTTTAAATATTTTAATTATATAGTCTAAATC
>CALMXW010000088.1 GCA_937871115.1 uncultured bacterium | reverse complement strand
GACCGACCGTGCTCTACGAAAAGAGTCTCCACACGACGCTTTGGGTCGAAAGGGAGCTCGAGGATTACTTTGTATCCTTCAATCTTCTTGAGTTCCGCTGGAGAAAGCTCGCGGAAAAGTGCGGCACCGAAAGAATTTTTTGCCGCTGCGATTTCATGTCCCGTGATGAGTGAGCCGAGGCAGCCGTAAAAAAGAATATCACGACGCTCTTTCTCCGGGTAAAAACCACTCGCCGTGAGAGAATTTTCCGTAATAGTACCAGTTTTATCGGTGCAGAGGATTTCGATACCGCCGAGGTCTTCAATAGCAGAGAGGCGTTTGACCACGGCTTTATTCTGAGCGAGCACGGCCGCACCCTTGGAAAGACAGAAGGTCATCACGATAGGCAATGCTTCCGGTATTACCGAGACAGCGAGGGCCACGGAAAAAAGAAAGAGTTCCACCGCGTGACCCTCGATGCCTTTGAGTGCAATGTTTATAAAAAAGACGAGAGCGAGGGTAATGACGACAAGTTTCAAAATGAAAGAGCTGAATCGCGCAATTTCTCTCTCGAGTACTGAGACACGATTTGTTTCGGCGGTGAGTGCGGCGATTTTTCCGAAGAGAGTATTCCTTCCTGTGGTGAGGACGATCCCTTTTCCGCTTCCGGTGGCGACGGTTGTCCCCGAGAAGCCAAGGTTTTCTGCTTGGAAGGGCTCTTTCGCGGCAGTGGCGAGAGTACGATTGGTCTTTCGCACCAAGACTGATTCGCCAGTGAGGACTGACTCGTCGATGGTGAGATTGTTTTCTTCAATGAGGCGCATGTCGGCGGGGATAATGTCGCCTGGGTCGAGGAAAATAATATCTCCAGGGACGAGTGAAGAGACGGGGACATTTTTCTTCTGCCCACCCTCGAGAATGTTGTCCATGGAGACGAGATATTGGCGGAGGAGCCGCAGAGTTTTTTCGGATTTGTATTCCTGATAGAAGCCAAGGGAAGTGTTTATGGCAACAAAGAGAAGCACCATGGCTGAGTCGAAATACTCTTTCAAAAGAAAAGTGAGGAGGGCGGTGACAAGAAGGAGGTAGGCAAAGGGTGAGTGAAATTGGCGTAAAAGAAGTTTCCACCAGGTCATTGTTTCTGCTCGGACTTCGTTGGTGCCGTATTGTTTGATGCGCTTGGCCCGCTCCTCGCGAGAAAGCCCTTCGGTGCTCGTCACTCCAAACGACTTCAACACCTCTTCGGGGGAGGCGGTAGTGTAATCATAAGTGTTCATCTTTTTGAAACGTTAGGGTGCGAGTAAAAGGTCCACATGATCTCGATCGTCGAGGTGGAAATGAAGCGAGTTGTCGAAGTAAGAATATTTTCCATGAGGGACACCAAGTCGCTCGGACACGTGGTGCTGAAGCGTGGCGAATTTGCTCATATTTGGAAGAAGGTGGCGATAGGCGTTGGACCCGAGGGCGTGTACGTGGGTGTCGAGTGCGCCATCGTTTATTTCAAAGACAATGGTGGTGAGCTCTGGAGCTTCATCAGCGTTCATTTCCATATCTTCAGGCTGAGAAAGAGAGAGGAGTGCTCGTTTTTTTCCTTCTGCTTGTTGGAGATAACGGATGATCCGCTCAAGCTGACTTGCTTCGCTCTCTGTACCTGTAAAAATTCTCTTCCGATAGAGTTGGGCGCGCGGGGTCTGGTTTTCTTCTCCTTCGCCGGAAATAAAATATCGGTTTCCTTCGGCGATGTCTGCTACGGGGAGAGGATAGAGCTCGTCGTAGTGTTCGTCTTTTGTGTCCTGTATTTCGATGAGGGCAGGGGAACGACGGTAGAAATTTTGCGCTTCATCGGACGCACCTTCGTCGTAGAGTCGACGGAGAGTTTCTCGCCATGCTTGCTTTATATTTTTTGCATCGACGTGAATCATATGCACTCATTTTAACACATGCAAAGAGCGTGCAAGATGTGGATAAAGTCGAAATTTTATTCCCACACTTTTCCTCGCCTGCTTTCTGGTGAGATGGTATTCTAAATGTATGTATGTGAAAGCTCTCGAGCTTAACGGTTTCAAGTCGTTCGCAAAAAAGACGACGCTTTCTCTCGACGCGCCTGTCATCGCTATTGTGGGTCCAAACGGATCGGGTAAATCAAACATTGCCGAGGCGATGCGTTTTGTACTCGGCGAGCAATCCATAAAATCCATGCGTGGGAAACGCGGCGAGGACTTGATCTGGAATGGCTCGAAGGCGGCAGCGCGCCTCGGGCGAGCCAGCGTCTCTCTCGTCTTCGACAATCGCCCGACCACAAACGGCACGCGGGTATTTGATATGGATTACGACGAAGTCATCCTCACACGTGAAGTGCACCGCGACGGGCAAAATGAGTATCGCATCAATGGGAGCAAGGCTCGCCTCCGCGATGTTTTTGAAATGCTCGCTTCCGCCCACATCGGCTCGTCGGCGCACCACATCATTTCTCAGGGTGAGACAGACAGACTCCTCACTGCTTCTATACGTGAACGCCGCGAGATGATCGAAGATGCTCTCGGTCTTCGAATTTATGAATACAAAATCGGCGAGAGCGAGAAGAAACTTACGAAGACGGGGGAAAATATTCGTGAAGCCGAGCTTTTGGTGAAAGAGCTCGCTCCGCGTATTCACTTTTTGAAAAAACAAATGGAGCGGCTCGAGAAGGCACGAAAATTGCGCGACACACTTTCTCTTTTGTATAAAGAATATTTCAAGAGAGAAGAAGTGTATCTTTTGGGTGCGAAGAATGCAATAGAAGAGAGCCGAAAAATACCGAAAGAAAAATTACAAGAGATTGAAGATGTCATAGATGGTCTGAAAAAAACTCTCGATGAATCTACAGGCGGCAGTGCTCACGGAGAAGATGCTCTTCGGATGGAGCGGGAGATGCGTGTCATTCGCGAAAAGAAAGATGAATTCTCGCGTGCCCTCGGGCGTCTGGAAGGGATGATCGAGATTGAGACAGAAGCGCAGGCCAGGCGCACCGCCCTTGCGAGCGACGAGGGGGTTTCTCCTGAAAGCGAGGTGGAGTCTGGAGTGCTCGTGCCGGCAGGAAAGGTGCGTGAATTTGCGAATATTGTGCGCGGCCTTCTCGATGAAGCGCTCTCTCGGGGAAATCTGGAAGAGGTAAAAGAAACCCTCGCTCGGGTGAAAGAAAAAATCCATCATTTTGTTGAAAAACTCGAAGAAAAACATTCCGTAGGTTTCGGGAAAGAAGCCGCCGAAGCGAAAAGACAGGAGGTGGAAATGCTCCTCGCCAGCCTTCGTGAGCAGAAAGACGAGACAGCAGAGAAACTTCGTCTTGCAAAAGAAGAAGAGATACGAATTTTTGCCGAGTATGAAAAAATAAAAGAGAATGCCGAGCTCGAGCGGGACAAACTTCGCGGAGCAGAGAAACAGCTCTTTGAAGCGATGTCGAAACAACGTGAGATTTTGGGCGAGCTTGATGTTATTTCCAGAAAAGCGGAAGATCTTGACCGCGAAGAAAGAGAAATGAAGCGTGAGCTCGGCGAAGCGGGGATTCTCCTCGGGCGTGAAGCTACTCGATACGAGGACTTTGTTTTAGAAAACGAAGAGGAGGATCGTGCGGAACAAACCGAACGTAAGCGCGAGATCGAGAAGATGAAAATCCGCGTGGAAGAGTGGGGAGCCGGCGGTGGAGAGGAGGTGGAGCGCGAGTACCAGGAAGTCACCGAACGAAGCGAATTTCTCGCGCGGGAGATTGCCGACTTGAAACAAAGCGCAGAAACTCTCCGTGGGATTATTGAAGATTTGAATATCAAACTCAAACGCGAATTTGATGAAGGGCTCAAAAAAATCAACACGAAATTTCAAGAATTCTTCTCGCTTATCTTTGGTGGCGGTACCGCATCGCTCGCTCTCATTTCTCCGGCCCCGAAAAAGCGCAAAGCAGACGATGACGCGATGGGAGCCGAAGAACTCCTCGAGCTCGGCGTGGCGCCCGAAGAATCTCCCGAGTCGGGTCTCGATATTAATCTCTCCCTGCCGCACAAGCGCCTCCGTGGCATCCAGATGCTCTCTGGTGGCGAGCGCACCCTCGTTTCTGTGGCACTGGTCTTTGCGGTCTCTCAGGTCAACCCACCGCCATTTCTGGTCCTCGACGAGACAGACGCGGCACTCGATGAAGCGAATTCGAAAAAATACGCCGACATGCTCGCCGATCTCTCCAAGAGTACTCAACTTCTCATCATCACACACAACAGAGAAACGATGTCACGAGCGCAGGTGATATACGGCATCACATCCGGAGTCGATGCCGTCTCAAAAGTCCTCTCTATCAAATTTGAAGATGCAGAAGGGATGATGGCACGATAAAAGAAACCGCCGAGCTCTCGAAAGAGTCGGCGGTTTTCGTTCGGCGCCCCCGAGTTAGGCAACTTGTAGTTGTAGGTACTCGTACGTCCGCTTTTCCATAATCGTTACCCAGGGGGCTGCTTGAGGAACTTTCGTTGCAATATGTTGAATGAGCGCATAAAGTCCCCGAGTTTGGTTTCTTGAAAAAGGGATTGCATCCGTTGGTAGAGGGATTTCGTCGAGAGAGAACCAGTTTATCTCCGCTATTTCCTCCTTTTCACGAATTTCTCCGAATCTGTGTTTTTGAGGAAGCAGAGCAAAGTAGTAATGCTCCTGATACTCGTCACAGTGTTCCCGATGGGATTTTCGCACCGTCAGGTGGATTGCGAAATTTTCGGAGAAACTTCTTACGTCGAGCAGAAGTCCTGTCTCTTGATGTAGCTCTCGAATTGCTGACATCAAAAAACTTTCGTCATACTTTTCCATGTGTCCCCCAGGGAGTCCGTACCGTTCCGTCTCTCTGTGGATCTTTCCATTTTTCTGGGGGAGCCCCCTTCGCGGTAGTTGGTGTACGAAGAGAATCTTTGGTGGGTTTGTCTGTATATCAAAAACGGCTACTCGCACGGAGTGGCTGACAGTGCTCATTATATGTCCCTCCTACATTAGTAGGGGTAGAGTAAAAGAAATTGCAAAGTGAAAACTCTGCACCAACCATATAATACAGTTTTAAACGTTTTTGTCAACAGACTCGCCCTGGGGAGCAGCTTCTTTTTCGCGGAGTTTGGTGATGTCTTCGAGGAGTGAAGTGAGTGTCTTTTCTATGCGTTCGAGCCGGCTTCGGTCTGTCTCTTCTGTCTTGTCGTCTTCTTCCATGTCTTCAGAGATTTCTTCCACGTCTTCTTGGAGCTCGTCGATGTCCTCGGTAATTTCCGCCACGTCTTCCTGGATTTCGTCGATGTCTTTTCGCACTTCGGAAATGTGCCGCGATTGCCTGTTGACGCTCATCTGAATAAAAATAGCGAGATAGATAGCCTCAAGAGAGACGAGAGTAGTGAGAACAAGAAGTATGGTGTCAAAAGGCACACCAAAAAGATACAACGAAAAAGTACCGATGAAAAATCCCGTATGAAGGAGAAGTGACATCGGAGAGCCAATGAGCCGAGTAAAACGAAAGGAGAGCCGATCAATGTTGAAAGTTTTTTTGGGAGGGAGTTTCATGTCTTGTATTTTACTCCTCCACTATTGTCC
This sequence comes from uncultured bacterium, assembly GCA_937871115.1. Lineage (GTDB taxonomy): Bacteria > Patescibacteriota > Minisyncoccia > Phycocordibacterales > CAIJYI01 > CALMXW01. Next base: position 3,139 of record CALMXW010000088.1, on the reverse strand, counting down.
AGTCCAGAGTTTTTTGTGTGAGGTTTGCATCGGTGAGCTTAACTCTCACTGATTCGCCGAGGGAATATGTTTTCTTCGTGCGCTCACCGACGAGGCGGTAGCGTTTTGTGTCGTAGGTATAGTAATCATTTTTGAGATTTCGGAGCGCGATCATACCTTCGGCGAGGGTATTTTTCTCGGCAACATAAATGCCCCACTCGGTGATGCCGGTAATAATACCGTCGAAGACTTCACCAATGTGATTCTTCATAAACTCTACCTGCTTGTATTTTATCGAGCCACGCTCTGCTTCCGAGGCTTTTTGTTCGCGCTCGGACGCATGAGTGAGGAGTGTCTCGTATTCATCCCAAAGAGATTTGGGGACTTTGTCGTGATTGAGATACGAGAAGAGGAGCCGGTGGGCGAGTACGTCCGGGTATCGACGAATAGGCGAGGTGAAGTGAGTATAGTGATGGAAAGCGAGTCCATAGTGCCCGATATTTTTTGTAGAATAAATAGCCTTCGCCATGCTTCGAAGCGCGGTCGTGTGCACAATGTTTTTAATAGGCGTTTCCTCCATTCGCGCGAGAAAATCCGCAAGCTCTTTGGGAGAAACTTCCCCTTCTTCGCTTATGTTGAGCTTATACCCGAGTGAGCGTACGAAAAGGGCGAGCTCTTGGATAGCTTCGCGATTTGGCTCTCCGTGAATACGGTACACGAAAAGTTTTTTTTCTGTCTTTCCAATTTTTTCTATAAATTCCGCCACGCGTCGGTTTGCGAGGAGCATGAAGTCCTCGATCATCTTGTTTGTCTCCCCGCGAATCTTCTTTTTGATTTCAATAGGTACGCCGTCTTTATCGAGGATGATTTGGAGTTCATCTTTTTCAAACGAGATAGCGCCTTGGGCTTTGTGTTCGCGACGCAGGCTCTGGGCAATTTTCTCAAGGAGAGAAAGCTCGGAGAGATATTCTCCACTCTTTTTGTCGAGGATTTCTTGTGCTTCTTCGTAGGCAAAGCGTTTCGAGGAACGGATAATAGTTTTTCCGAACCATTCTTTCACGATTTTTGCTTTTCCGTCTGTGAGCGTAAAATCAAATACGGCGGAAAAAGCGAGGCGATCTTGATTTGGTACGAGCGAGCAGAGATCGTTGGAGAGCCGCTCAGGAAGCATGGGGATGGTGCGATCTACCAAGTAGACAGAAGTTCCTCGCTCAGCAGCTTCTTTGTCGAGTGCGCCACCCGGGACTACGAAATGCGAAACGTCCGCGATGTGGATGCCGACTTCAATAATACCACCCGGAAGCGTCTCTATGGAGAGTGCGTCGTCGAAGTCTTTTGCCGTCTTTGGGTCGATGGTCATCGTCGTGATGCCACGGAAATCTCTTCGCTTGGCGATTTCTTCCTGGGATATTTCTCCCGGAGCATTTTCTGCTTCTTCTGTGACGGCAAGAGGAAAGTCTTAGGAAAATCCTTTCTCAAGTGCCATCGCGCGCATCTCGGCGTCGTGCTCTCCGGCTTGGCCAAACACTTCCACCACTTCTCCGAGCGGGTTTCGTTTCGGGTCGGTCCAGATGGAAAGGCGGACGAGGACTTTTTCTCCGCCCTTTACCCCTTTTGATTTTTCGCGAGGGAGGAGGATATCAGCGTAGAGTTTTGAATCATCGGGTACGAAAAATATCTCGCCTTCTTTTACTTCCACTCTTCCGGCGAAGTTGATCTTCGCACGTGAAATTATTTGTGTAATTTCACCCACGCTTTTGTCGGGGAAACCCGGCTTGTTTGCCATCTTTTTCTTCGGAGAGATGCGCACTTCCACGCGGTCGCCATGGAGGGCTGTGTTGAGATCAGCCGTGTCTACTTCGATCTCGTCATCTCGGTCAGCTATTCGCACAAAACCCTTTGCTTTTCGGGTAAGAAAAATAACACCCTCATACAAATCTTGAGGGGAGGGGTTACTCGGGTGAGTTTTCCTGTTTGCCTGGGGCTTTCTCTGATTTTGCATGTGGACAGCCGAAATGTCTCTCGATATTTAGGTATCTGTGATTATAAAACAAAATGGGTGAAATAGCAAGAAAGAGGCTCAAAAAATCCTTTTTACATCAATCTTGTTTTACAGCTGTTTGATTTTGATTTTGTGCTGGCGCTCTTTGTCTACTTTTGGAAGACGCAGGATGAGGAGACCGTGCTTTTCAATAGCTTCGGCGGCCTCGGGCTCAACTTCTTGAGGCAGGTGAATGGTGCGAGAGAAATTACCCCAGTAGAGCTCGCTGTGGAAATAATCTTCTGGTGGAATACCATGAGGTCCTTCCCGACGACCAGCAATCGTAACTTTTTCGTGCGTAATAGAAATGTTGAGGTCGTCTGGGCGTACTCCGGCGACCATGGTCTGAATGATGACTTCAGTACGCGTCTGATACACATCCACCGCGAGCTGGCCCTCAGCGTCTTCGCTCTCGGCTGGCTCCTCGACAATAGGTACGTGAACTGGGCGCTGAGCGGGAAAAGATGGATAATTGTAGTCTCCTCGTGCACCTCTTTCTTCTGATGCTGGCATTTGTTCTCTTCCGAAATCTCGTGATGGAAGATTGCTTCGCATGGAAGGATCGCGCATTTCTCGGGCGGAGAGTGGTGGTGGGAGTGGAGTGTCGTCGTCTACCACGCCGGTGAGCCTCTCAAAAAAAGATCGTTTTTTAAACATCATGATTTTAGCCGCTTAATTTTTTCAAATAAAAGAAACACGAGAACTGCCGAGAACCAAAGTAAAAGGAAAACAGTAAAAGTGTTGTTGCCTCGTGTCACCATTATAAAATAGTTAAAGAGGGTGTGCAATAAAATAGCGGTGGACATCCCTAAAAGGAAAAGCATTTTTCGCGTACGCTCGCTTCGATACCAGCCAAACCCAGCAAAAAGTCCGACAAGGGCCGAGGCGACAATATGCAGGAGAGAAGCACCGAGAAAGCGCATGTCGGTGACGAAAAGCCCATGCAAAAGCCCATCGCTTAAAATGGTCTCCCAAACAAAAAGTATGTTTTCAAACGTAGCAAAACCAATGGCTGCAGAGATAAAGTAAATGGGAGTATCGATGGGTTCGTCGAAAAATGTACTCGAGAGCCCTCCGCGAAGAGCCGCTCGATATTTCGCGTATTCCTCGACAATAGCC